>DAOSDD010000067.1:0-18025 GCA_035362115.1 Clostridiales bacterium
CAAGAATAAACAGATGCCTGCCGTCAGTTGGAATAGCTGTAGAATCTACTCCATCCAGCAGTGCTGTAATTGAATCTCTGCTTATCTCTTTAGCCAGGTTCATTTCCTTATGAGTAAGTTTTGTAGTTTCAGGTTTTTTCAGAGTTTTATTCTGTGCTGCTATAACTCGTCTTACGGCTTCATCAATTTGTTCTTCTGTTACTCTGCCTTTTCTATATGCATTTAACATAAATTCATAAGCCATTTTTGCAGGAACACGATAGCTTGCCATTACCATGTCAACAGCAGTCATTGCTAATGCATGGCATTCTTCAAGTCCGTAGTAGTTTGTAATTCCAAGCATGGCTAATGAATCTGTCATTGTAAGACCGTCAAAGCCTATTTCCCTGAGGATATTAGTAATTTTGGGTGATAAGCTGGCAGGATATTTATCATCAATTTTCGGGACTGTTATATGTCCAACCATTACTCCTGAAAGATCCGCATGTTCTATTGCGTATCTATAAGGTTCTAATTCCCTTTCAAGAAGTAACTTCTTATCACATTTAAGATATACCATTTCCAAATGAGAGTCTATGGCGGATTCTCCAAACCCTGGATAATGTTTAGCAGTAACAATCATACCCTGATCCTGGTAACCTCTTACAGCAGCCGCTCCCAGCCTGGAAACCAATTCTTTATTTCCTCCGAATCTCAAAGAACCTCCACAGAAAGCAGCCGGATTTAAAGCTATATCGAATATAGGTCCAAAAACAACATTATATCCTTTAGCCTTTGCTTCTATTGCTGATATTCTCCCAAACTCATATGCATACTCTTCTGAGCCTGTAGCACCTATTGCAAGAGGACATGTAAGTTCTGCTTCTCCTTTTGGAAAACCCGATTCCATATTTTCGCATATGAGTAAAGGGTAGTCTGCCGTCTCAAGCAATTCAGGAAACATTCCGTGGATTCCACCTAAACTCCTATTGCGGATAAGTTCTAATATGTACTCCTTATCTTCATCATTTAGCGGTCTTCTGCAAAGAAGCATCTGCCCAATTTTTTGTTCAATTGTTAAATCTGCTAAATTCAATGGTTTCATATCAATACCTCCGAATTCTATAAAATTCCTTCTTATCTATCTTTATATGTTCATTAGTTTTAAAACAATGCAGGCTTTAAAGTCCATGCTTGAAGTCCTGCCATCTTTCTAATATTCGGAACCTGGAAATTTTTCCGGAATACAATCCAATTGGTCAAATCATCTTTTTCTTCTACATGAATTCTTGATTTAAGACATCCTCTCACAACTTCCACAGAATCATTATCTGTCAATCCATCCTTAATTATCTTTGCAAGCGTACAAGTCATATCTATAGGATTAATATATTTCCCATTAATTGTAAAGTAATCCGGAAGCTGCTTGTAATCATATATTCTTGGGTATTTAACTTTTACAGCCTGCTTTATATCTGATACTTTTACCTTTTCTGTTATATTGGTTGTAAAGTAATTTTCCGGGCCATATATAAGTTCAGGGTTAAAAGGTTCATCATTTATGTAGTTGCAGAATAAAGAAAATATTTCTGATGCAGACAGGTTTATATTATTGTTTGAATAGAAATATACTTCAGTACCTATTTCCTCTGCAATAATTTTAACATCTTCCGCACATATTCCGGTGTTATTGGACTTTTCTAAAGCAAGCGCTTCTGATAATGTGATAAATTCTACATTGTCTTTTGATAGTATATAATCAATATACTGTCCGAACATATCAACATAATGTATCATTTCTTCTTTTGAGCGGAGAGGCGCTCCTTTCCATTCATTTCTTGGAGTATTCTCACCATTGCTGAAGTTATATGCATCCCAGAAATTAGTAGTAGCAAATTCGCATGGGTGATAGAATATACTTACAAATCCGGTATTTTGATCAGAAAGCCTTTTGCACGTTTCATCAAATGTCCTTTTTCCTTCCTCGAGGCCTCCTTCAACTAATTCCATGCGTGTTTGGCCATTGAGATAACACATACTTAGCAAACCTCCATACCAGCACGGCTTTCTTGCTATGTTTATTCTTCTTACGGTACATATGTATGAATGTACCAACCATTTCCTTAAGACCGGGAAAACCTGCGGAGCCCAATCTCTTCCAGGTTGTCCATACACTTCAGGATTTTTGGATATTATAGATGCTACATCCTTAAAGCCATTGCCTTCGTTCCTTTCAAACTCATATGCTCCTTCTCTGAAGCCTAACGGTTCAAGATACTCAGCTATTGTAGGATGCACGCTGTGCATATTTGTATGATAACCAATCTCATGTTCCTTAATTTTTTCCAATATATCGTAACGGCCACGTTCTTTCAATACACGAGCTTTTTCCCCCACAATTTTAAGAATTGCTTTCACTCCTTTTGATTTCAATGTGTCAAGCAAAAGCAATAATGCATCATCAGACTGCAAATTTATATAATCTTCCACATCTAACCATAAAAGGACTTTAATATTCATAATAATACCTCATTTCTTTAAAGCCTTATTATTTAAAGCTTTTCCTCTTCTTTAAGAATCTTCAGTGCATTTTCCCTGGATACTTTTTCATATGTCTTGTTTGTAATTTTGCCATTCTGAACTGCCTCATCAAGCCAGCCTGATGTGTTAAGCTGATAATTTTTATCGCAAATATCAGTACCAAAAAGTATACGGTCCTGGAATTCTTCAAGAAAATCATAAGAAAATTCTGGATCACGAAGCATTGCATTATTACCACTTCCCGCAGAAATTTCTCCATATAGGTTGGGATATTTTCTCATCAATTTGACAATGCTGCCGTCAGATATCACTTTGGTTTTTGGATAATACCAATCTTCCCAGTTTTCTTCTGTCAGATCATCACTAATATGAGACCAAAAAGATGGTGAGTGGCCTATAAAAATCAAATTGGGAAATTTGGCTAGTTCCTTTTCAAGCCTTGGAAGTCCTACTTCATCAACAAGACCATATGAACCTCCTATTTTAGTTGCCATATGAAACAGCACCGGCATTTGATTTTTCTGGCAGTGGTAAAAAAGATTTTCTACAAAAGGATCATCAAAGTACATATTTGCTTCGATTTCACCAACTCCCTTAGCACCTCTTTCTTTGTAATACTCCAAGTAAAATGACAGGTCTGTCTTCGTGCTGTTTTGCCCCATACGTGGATCTATATTACAAAACCAGTAAAATAAATCTGGATATTGCTCTACAATTTCCATAGCATCTTCATTCCCCTGAATCATTCCTGCACATTCAGGATTTACAAGAGGAAGCAGCACTCCTTTTTCTACTCCGATTCTTTCATATATTTCTGCTACTTCATAAGGTGTAGCAAAAGTTTTGTTTGATTTATAAAAATTAATCCCTTTTATTCGGACTGAATGAGCATGAATATCTATTTTCTTTATCATAGTAATTATCTCCATTTATATTCATTCTTCTTTCAAAAGTTTTAAAGCATTCCCTCTTGATATTTTCTCATATGCTTTATAACTGATTTTCCCGTTTTCCACTGCTTCATCAAGCCATTCTGATATTTTTAGATTGAATTCTTTACAACTAATATCAGTTCCATATAATATTTGATCCTGGAACTCCTCAAGAAAATCATATGAAAACTCTGGATCACGCAGCATTGCATTGCTTCCGCTTCCTGCGGAAATGTCCCCATATAAATTTGGATATTTTCTCATAAGTTTGACAATGCTTCCGTCAGGTATTACTTTAGTCTTGGGATAATACCAATTTGTCCAGTTCTCCGCTGTTAAATCATTGCTGATATGTGACCAGAAAGGTGGTGCATGACCTATAAATACTAAATCAGGGAACTTCGCAAGTTCTTTTTCAAGCCGGGGTAATCCTACTTCATCAACGAGACCATATGACTCTCCTATTTGAGTTGCCATATGAAATAGCACGGGCATCTGATTTTTCTGGCAGTGGTAAAAGAAATTGTCCATAAACGGATCATCAAAATACATGTTAGCCGCAACTTCACCTACTCCCTTTGCACCTCTTTCTTTATAATATTCGAGGTAAAATGATAGGTCTGTCTTCGTACTGTTTTGCCCCATGCGGGGATCTATATTGCAAAACCAGTAAAATGAATCTGGATAACTCTTTACAAGCTCAAGAGCTTCTTCATTTCCCTGCACACGGCTACGGCATTCGGGATTTACAAGTGGAAGCAATACACCCTTCTCAACACCAATTCTTTTATATATCTCAACTACTTCATCAGCTGTAGCCAATGTAATTTTTGACTTGAAATAATTAATACCTTTTGTAAGAACTGCGTGAGCATGAATATCTATTTTTTGTAGATGGATCTCGCTTATTTTATTATCAATGTCAAGAGTATTCTTAATTCGATTGTTCATGTTTAGCTCCTTTCATTGCATATGATTTTCTATATACCTATGATTCTACTTATGATTCAAGAAATTTTAGTGCATTCCCTCTGGATATTTTCTCATATGCCTTGTAACTGATTTTCCCGTTTTCCACTGCTTCATCAAGCCATGATGAGGTATTGAGATAAAAATCTTTGTGGCTGATATCAGTACCAAATAGTATCTGATCCTGAAATTCTTCAAGAAAATCATAAGAAAATTCCGGGTCGCGAAGCAATGCATTATTACCGCTTGCTGCAGAAATGTCCCCATATAAATTGGGATATTTTCTCATAAGTTTAACAAGACTGCCATCTTGTATTACTTTAGTTTTTGGGTAATACCAGTCTTTCCAGTTTTCAGCTGTCAAGTCATCACTAATATGAGACCAAAAAGATGGTGAATGACCTATAAGAATCAAGTCAGGAAATTTGGCCAGTTCTTTTTCAAGCTTAGGAAGCCCTACTTCATCCACAAGACCATATGACTCTCCTATTTGAGTTGACATATGAAACAACACCGGCATATTATTTTTTTGGCAATGGTAAAAGAGGTTTTCTACAAAAGGATCATCAAAATACATATTAGTTCCAATCTCACCTACTCCTTTTGCTCCCATATCTTTATAATACTCCAGATAAAATGATAAATCTGATTGCGGTGTATTATCTCCATTCCGGGGATCGATATTACAAAACCAGTAGAAATAATCAGGATATTTATTTACAATTTCTATACATACCTCTTCATTACCTTGAAAAATGTTGCCAAATTCACAATTTCTAAGAGGCATTATTACTCCTTTACCCACTCCTGTTTTCTTATATATTTCTATTATTTCTTCAGGTGTTGCAATGGTTTTGTCAGACTTGTAAAAGTTGATTCCCCTTCTTGGAACTGCATGTACATGAATATCTATTTTTTCCACAATAATTCCTCCTCTATATTGATTATTTATGTTGATTTTAGTATATGGCTCTATTATTGATATAACAAGCTTCATTATTTTACATTCTATATCTTAATTTTGCTTTTAATAATGAGGTAAAGAATGTATTCATAAGTAAATAACTATTACAATATTTCATATTGCAGTATATAGCTGCAAATAAATAAAAATGCGTGTGATAAATTAAGGTGCTGTATTTTTTCAAGAGGTTGCTATTTTTGTTTATTTTGATACAAATAATATATAATTACCACGCATTTCTCTTCTTCCCTCTGTATTCTCCCGGATTAACCGTTGTAAATTTTTTGAAGCTTCTCACGAAGCTGATTCTGTTATTAAATCCAACCTGCTCCGCAATCTCTTGAGTGCTGATGTTTGTAGTTGCAAGCAAAACCTTTGCTTTTTCTATTCTTATCTGATTAATATAGTCTATAAAATTTGCGCCCATTATTTCTTTAAAAAGCCTTGAAAAATACGAAGAGTTATAACCAAAATGGTCTGATACTGAAGATAATGTAATATCAGACATATAGCTTTTTTCTATATACTGTCTTATTTTTGCAGAAAAATCAATTTCACTTTCATTCCTAATATAAATATGCTGTTCAACAACCTTTTTAAATACTATACTTAACCATTTCATAAACTGCTCAATGTTTTTAAAATCGTTAATTGATATATTCTTACCTGTTTCCTTTGGCATAATGTTTTTTGGATTTATATTAAACTCAAACATGCATCTGTTAACTAGATTAATAAGATTAGAAAAGCAGATAAAAATGTGGTCAATATTTTTATTTGCATCAATGATGTTTTTAATGCCATTATTAATGCATAAAATAACGTTTTCATAATCACACAGGTCAATAAAAGAAATGATGTTCTTCTCAATTTCAATTGGATAAAACAGTTTACTGTCTTCAGAATAATTGATATTATAGGCATCTACTATATCACCCATAATAAAACTATACTTCAGAGCCTTTAAAGATTCTTTATATGAAAGTTCAATATCCAGGACATCTTCGTGCATCTTTCCGATACCTAGAATAACTTGGGAACTTAGATAATGTTCTATATTATTTTTTATTGTTTGCATGCATTTGGAAATTAAAGAATCCAGCTGTTCTTTAACTGTCTCAGTATATATCTTAATAAGAATAAGAATATTATCATCAGTGTCCTGGGAGCAAATTACATCAATTCCATTATTCTTAAAAGCTGCTTGTACAATATTAATTATTGCCATCTTCTTAACTTCAAACTCTTCAATATCTAAATCACCGGGGTAAATACTGATATTCTTTATCGTAGCGACACGATAATATTTACAGTTTATATGAATGTTAAAATATTCGGCTTTCTTTGTAATAAATTCTCTTGTCCTAATTTTTCCGGTTATCAGATTACTTATAAAATATTCCCTGAACAACAGTCTATTTTCATCAAGAACTTTTTCCAGGTCTTTTCTATCTTGAAGCAACGTCTTCAATCCGTTCTTTATTATAAAGATATCACTGTTATAATATTTATTTCTTGTATCACAAATTTCATCGGCTTCATTAATTTCTTCAGCATCATTGCTAGTATTGTTATTAGTATTGTTATTAGTGGAATCATCATTTTTATGATTAGTTTCTGATTTTAAAAGTAAAGTAATTTCTTTAATCGGTTTGTAAATTTTTTTAGATAGCAGTAATGATACTATTATTATAATAATTAAAATGGTAATTAGTACCAAAACAATTATTAAACGTATTTCAAGGGATTTTTTGAATATTATATTTGAAGGTATCATTATGCAAAGTTTCCAACCATTTATATCTACATCGGAATAATAACAGACCATCTTACAGTCGGCCAGATTTATATCGGTTTTCCCTAATTTTTCATCTTTGAAATGGATCTGTCCAAAAGTAATCTCATTAATATCTTTATATAAATATTCATCATGATTTGATGATAATACTATACCAGCTTCATTTATCAAAAAAGCAAGAGATTGGCTATTATTTGTAATGTTTTTCAATATATCTGATACAATTTCATAATTCAAATTAATAACTATTGTACCTAGCTTTTTTTCATTATCATATGGAATCCCGATAAAAAATGTTATGACATTGTTATTGTAATCTGTATAATTGCCTCTTCGAAATTTTTTACTATTATCCACAGATCTGGTATCAATTATTTTACAATTACCCGTCATTTCCTCATAATATTTTTCCCAACCTGTTTCATAAAAAAAATGGGGTGCATATATCCCCGTATAATTAAGTACCACTTCGCTTTTCCCATAATATACAAAAATATCATTAATATAGTTGCTTGAATTTATTACACCGGATAAAATATCCATAAGCTTCTTTATAGTGCGATAATCAAGAATAACTTCACTTCTTGTAAGTGATACAAACTGGTTAAAGTAAGGATGTGAGGCATAATACAGACCCATATTTTCAAATTCCTTAAACCTCATTTTAATACTATTTGCAGTTTTTTCAACCTGACCTTTCTCAAATTTCTCTATTTCCCTGTCAAATTGCTGCATTACATAGTTATGAGTAAATATACCAACTATGATAGTCAACAGCAAAGATATAGATATACATACTATAAATATTTTCAAGGAAAGATTTATACTACGCTTGTTAAAAATGTTGTTAATTCCATGTTTTATATCCATCCTATACCACTCCAATTTGATAATATATTGTAATGATATTATGTTGAATATATAAGAAGAAAGCCCATGTGGTATTTTTTGTCATAATCAAAGTACACCTGACTTTCAATTTTCTTAACTCACAATGCTTGATCATGATTTTAGTATATAACTCAATTAACAGACTAACAAGCTTCATATTTTTACTTTTTGTATCCATTTTTGTGGTATACAAAATAAGGTAAAAAGTATATACATATGTAAAATTTATTTACAAGATAAATACACTTCCTTCTTTAAACTTTCAAAGTGTTAATCTAATATAGCTGCCTTTTTTATTGCAAATCAATATCCGGTTTTTTATAAAGATTTCGTATAGTCCAGAATAACAGTCCCATCTTCCTTATAAATAACTGCATTTTTATCTTGAGTCAATGCATCTATATCTTTAAAATATTCAGTTTTTGATGCATACCTCAAATCTTTTTCAGATATTACTCTTTTTGCTTCTGCAGCATCATTAGACAAAAGTGTATGCAGCATTACAAGCTGGCATTTTGCGGAATTTATACAGGCAGTCTCATGATCTTCTATATGGTAATTACTGCCATGAGAGTTGCCTGCTGCACCTCCTACATATGGATGTATAGCAGGCATAACAGCAGATATATCTCCCATATCGGTACAACCGGTATTCCAGCTATCACTTATAGCAATATTTCCTTCGGGTACAATAATCTTCATGGCTTTCTCCGCAATATGTAATAGATTTTTGTCATTAATTAATGGAGTGTAGCCAGGACGATCACTGAGAAACACACCGGCACCAATTGATGCTGCAGCGCCAGCAAGGGCACGGTTAACTTTTTTATTAATTTCACTGACGACCTTTATATCAGCACCACGAACATAGCTCTCCATTGCAACGTCATTGGGAATTGCATTGACAGCACTGCCCCCCCTTGTAATAATAGGGTGAACTCTTATGTGATCTGAGTCTCTGAATGTCTCACGAAGTGCGTTAATTGCCTGTATGCCCAAGTTTGCAGCATAGAGAGCATTCACACCCTCATGGGGTGAACCTCCTGCATGGGAAGCAACACCTTTATAGTTTATGTTCTTAACAATACATCCATTAGAACCTCTATATGCAAAAAAATGATCCTTTCCAACTTTGGTATGAATCATGAAAGCCATATCTACATCATCAAAATAACCACGATATAAGAATTCCACTTTACCGCCAAAATAACGGATAATACCTGCTTCTCGCAAAGTTTCCCGGTAACCGGTCTCAATTAGTTCTTCGGCCGGTACTGCACAGAGGCGAATAGATCCTGATAGTCCATCTAATGCGCCATCTTCTTTTAATGAAGCAGCTAATCCAATCAGAGCTGCACACTGTGCATGATGCCCACAGGCATGTACTGCACCGGTTTTAGGATCTGCATCAGGATGATCTGCACATATAAGTGAATCCAACTCTCCCATAATGAGCACACAAGGACCTGGACGCCCTGTGTCCAGAGTTGTATAAAAGCCCGGAATATTACCTGCTTTCACGAGATTATAACCCAGCCTCTCAAATTCTGCTTCCAGATAAGCACTGGTCTTCCATTCCCGGTAGCCGGTCTCGGGATGCTCCCAGATATACTGTTCTGCTGCAAAAATTAGATCTCTGTACATATCAACACTTTCCAAAAGCTCTTTATAGTCTGACATATAGTCTGACATAATCATAGTTTTTGCTCCTCTTTGTTTACAGTAATTATTTACAGTGAATTAAGCAATATTTCACCATTTCTGTATGCAACCTTTTCAATTTCAGATACATCAAGATCACTATAGTTCAGTTTGAACACATTTCCTTCAGGATAATAGAAAGCGCTATGTGATGAAAACAAAATTTTGTCAAGAGAGTAAGCATCACGGATTGTATGAAGTACATTCGGGCATTCAACACTTGAAATATCAATATATACATTACTCGTCGAATGAAGAGCAGGAGCAACTTCACCCCAATAAACATTATTGAGTATAAATGCTTGCTGAGGGAAATTCGATAGTGCTCTTATAGTTGATAGCATATCAACATCAGGTATCTTCATTAGAGGATATTGCCCTCTTGTATCCTCAATTCTCATTTGAATTGCTATGATGAGCTTATTATACATTGTAAGATTTACAAGCTTTTCAAGTTTTTCTTCGCTTAGCTCATATATGTGGTAATTTGGTATGAGTTTTATCATTTTAACTCTTTTATCCTGTATTGCCAGTTCGACTACCTTTTCCCAGTTGGCATAGGAAAGATCGACAACAGGGACAGGGGAGAAAAAGTCATCCTTGATATCTTGAAGAAGCTGTTTATCCGCACGCATTGGATCTCGTTCAAGAATACTTTCAATAGGGGATACAAATGCCTTTATCACATTTTGTGATTTCAACTTTTTTTTCAGGTCATCAAGTCCCGAATTCTTCAGGTGGATAAATGGCCAATTTCCGGTCCAGGTTGAAAAATCAATAATTTTATTTATATTATACATGCCTGTTCACCCTTTCACCCTTTCTATAAAATTCTAATGCATTTAAGGATAAGATTTTTTCTCTATCCTCATCACTCATATCAACTGAGAATATCCGTCCAAGCTGTGTAGCAATATCTCTTCCACCATAGTCAGAACCAAAAAGTACCCTGTTGGGTCCTAATTCTGCAATGGCATATTCCAGATATCCATCTTCCGGCTGCCCTCCGCTGGTATCTATCCAGACATTCGGGCAATCCTTGATATCCTGAACACCTCTAAGTCTACAGCCTGTAAGGTGAGCCATAAGGATCCTCAATTTAGGGAATTTTCGTGAAAGAACAGCAATGTCCGAAGGATCAGATTCTGCTCCATATTTACTAACTGTTTTGTACCAGCTGTGGAAAAGAACAGGTATATCATGTTTTTCAAGGTATTCTGCCAGAGGTTCAAGTCTTTTATTGCGTGCATTAATTTCAATCCAAAGCTTAACACCTATAATATTGCCATTGATTATGTACCTGTCAATTAACTCTTTTGTAAAGTCAAATGGAAGTGTTGGGTTAATCCATAGTAATGGATATAGTATGTCTTTATGCTTTTGACCTATATCGTCTAGAATTGCTGCCTGACCGGTCATGTCATCCTTGCTGAAATAGAGTGAAGATACAGGCTCCGGCATTACGCAGGAACGTTCCACTCCAACAAGCTTCATGCTGTCCAGAAGCTTTTGAACTGCACCTTCAGTGTTTTTTTCACCGACTAAAGTCACATGCAGATGACTGTCAAATATCATCAAAATACCCCCTCTAATAAGGCTGAATTAGTAAAATACTCATATACAACAAAATAATTATATATCAGTTATTACATTAATGCAAAAATGATTCTGCACGGAGGGTGCATATTTCAAAAGTGAAGAAATATTTACCAGACCAATATTTTCTTCACTTAAATTATATGCACCTATTTAGCAATATCCCTTGAAATGTGAAAAATAGGAGAGTAATATAAATATCAACGAATTTAACAGCAATTATATTAGGAGAAAAATACTATGCAGGCAATTTTTGAAACTCTTTTTGATACCATATACCTTATAGGTGTTATTACAGTTGGTATAATAATGATGAAAAATGCAAAAAGCAACAAGCAAACTTTTTTGTTTGGTTTTATGTCAGTGCTTTTAGGCTTAGGCGATTCATTTCATCTGGTACCTCGTGTATATGCATTGTGGACAACAGGACTTGAGGCTAATGCTGCCGCTTTAGGTACTGGCAAGCTTATTACCTCAATAACAATGACTATTTTCTATGTCATTTTATATCATATTTGGCGTGAACGTTATAAAATAAGTAATAGAAGCAGCATCATTTATTCAGTCTATGGAATGGCAATTTGCGGTTTGTTATTATATATCAAACGGTAAAATTGTTTGATCAAAACAAAAGGGGTAGTGTAAATGTCACTCCCAGCAAGATTTTAAATACTTCCTTCACTGATAATATTGTACATCTTGTTGTTTAAGTATTATTAATGTTTGAGTATTTATTTTTTGATTTTTTTATGTTTTGATAAGTCTTCATAATTTATTTTAAATACAGCATAGTCTCCCATAAAATGAGGAACTCCTATAGAAATAACCAATGAGTCCCTGGTTAAACATGAATAAACCCCGCTATAATTATCAACACCTGCGGTATCAGCATTGTTTAATCTATTTATCCAGCCATTTGTATCAGTCTGGTTAAGTTCTTCCGTAAGTGCTGCCTTTAATTCAGATGTTATTTCTTCATCGCCCATTGAGATATATTTGCCATTTTTAAAGATATTAACAAAGTCCTCATCAATATTTACAAAGTCTTTTAATTTTAAAACTTCCTGCTTTTCAATATCGATATTAGTAGTATAAATAAAGTTATTTGGATGTGCAGCTCCCTTAAAAAAACTATATCCTTCATATTTAATACTTAGCAGATTTTCGCTGGTATACATTACATCATATGTTAATTCATATGTCACCTCTTCAGTCACTTTTGCAAGTTCATCTTTGTCCTTTAGTGCATTTCCCTTAATAATTTCATTTATATTATTTTGAACTGCACTATCAGTCATATTCACCACTTGTGGATAATTTATAGCTATTTTGCCGTAAGTAAAGGTTTCAGTTTTTAATTCATATTTTATTTGTTTGTCTGCATGTTTTATTTCTGTAGATATATCTTTCATTTCTGTAGCTGCATCTTTTATTTTTGTGGCTGCTTTTTCTTCTTCTCTTTCCTTACCTGCTTCTGTTATTTTTGCTTTTTCAGTTGATAAAACAGCTGGTTGTCTGTTTCTGCCGCATCCTATAAAACACACTCCTAATAGTGTTATAAGAATAAAAGCCAGTATTAATATATTTTTCTTTTTTATCATTCCTGCTTTTACCTCCCAACTTTCTAAATATAGATTGTTTAATAAACTTTTCTGTATATCTGCACTCCTTTTGTATAGCAGACATCGGCTTTTCTAGTGAATGACCACAGGTCTTCAAAATAAGGCTCGCATGTACGGATACTGTATAACGATAACGTTTTAGTCTGGTATACTGTATCTGGCAACCTTTTACATTATCCCAGGTAAGTTTTGCCTGGGACCATGAAGAACCCTCGTCGGACATAATCCATAATTTCGTTGTAAGATATGTAAATAATTCATATATATGGTTCTGTGTTATTGGGTTTTCTTCATCCCTGCAAATTGAAGATTTCCTTTCGTATCAAGGGTGAATGTATAACATTCATCAATCACTTTATGGAAAAAGGTATCCTTTCCACAGGGATACACTGACAAACGCTTATAGCAAAGCCAGGATCCATTGCAAAAGGAAACCCTTCACAATAACTGTCAACCCATTTATCTAGTTGTTCTGTCATCATTTTGATATCTCCTATTTGATTTTATGGCATCTACAACAATACATCTGTATTTATGGTATTATTATCAACATCATTAGCAATATTATTATCAACATTATCAGCATTATTATCAATATCAATTTCAACATCAATAAAATCATGTGCAGCATCACGCATAAGCTTTTTCTTGACATATGCATAGCATATTAAATGTATAGAGAAGGTAACAATCCATGAAGCAGGATAGCACAGATAAAGTACCTCTAGCGTTCTATTCATTGCAAAAATAGTATATATCCAGGCTATTCTAATTCCGCATACACCAGCTACTGACACAAGCATCGGTGTCAGTGAATATCCCATTCCTCTTAAAGAACCTACAATAACTTCCATAATACCGCATGTAAAGTATGTCAATCCCATAACACGTAGTCTTGTCATACCATATTTTACCACATCCATATTATCCGGTGAATAGATACTTATCAAAGTTTCTCCGAAAATGTATAGAAGCGTACCGAGGGACAAACCTATAATTGTTACAAAAAAGATACATATCCTTAGAACTTTACCAATCCGCTCATATTTTTTTGCGCCTACATTCTGTCCCGTAAAAGCTAACGAAGCATGATAAAATGAATTCGTTGCCATATAAATCAAACCGTCTAAATTTGAACTGGCAGTATTTCCGGCCATTGCTAACTGGCCGAAAGAGTTCACAGAAGATTGTACCAATACGTTGGATATTGAAAAAATGGTGCCCTGCAAACCTGCTGGAATACCAATTTTCATCATCTTTATTAACTTATCTTTATGAATTTTAATATCACACAGTCTTAAACGGCAAGATCCTTCAAATCTTATAAGGCACAGCACAACCAGAACTGCAGAAATAATTTGTGAAACTACCGTTGCTATAGCTACACCTGCTACACCCATATTAAACTTTATTACAAATATTAGATTTAGCATGACATTTATAAGCCCTGAAATTGTCAAAAACATAAGTGGCCGCTTTGTATCTCCAACTGCTCTCAAAACCGAACTGCCAAAATTAAAGACCATTGTTGCCAGCATACCCATAAAATATATCCTCATATATAATACAGAGTATTTCAATACTTCATCAGGTGTTCCCATAGCTTTAAGAAACACTTCTGCCATGCTTATCCCGATTATGCTTGTTATAATGCCAAAAATAACACTAATACCTATGGCTGTATGAACTACCTGGCTAACATTCTCTGAATCTTTTGCTCCATAATATTGGGCAACACACACGCTTACGCCAACAGACAAACCCATGAAAGCAGTTATAATAAGGTTTATAAGTGAACCGGTAGAACCTACCGCAGCTAGTGCTATGCTCCCTGCATAACGCCCAACGACGATAACATCCGCCGCATTATATGCCAATTGAAGAACTCCCGATATCATTAGAGGGATAGAAAAAATAATAATCTTTTTGAACAGTGAGCCACTGCTCATATCCATTTCATTCCTATTAGCACTCACATTAATACCCACATTTATTCACCAAAATAAAATTATTAAAACATATTCTAATAATTTTATATCCATCTATTTCATATCTTTCTATTTTTATTAATGATTTAATACAACACTTCACAAGATATGAGTTTACCATATACAGGCATAAGAAACAAGACAAAAATTCTGGCAGGACATATATATGTAATAAAAAAAGAATTGTCCCTGATAAATCTCTCTATATATCTTTATATCTCCCTATATCTCCCTATATCCCCCTATATCTCCCTATATCTCCATGATAAATCCCTAAATCCCTGGTAACATTAACGTATGAGAGAAATCATCTTGTTCAACGATAGTTCATAGAAGCTATCTATAATTAGATCTGCTTCAGATAAATCTTGATTCCCAGAGTTTGGACTTCTGTATGCTATACATTTTATACCAGCTGCTTTTGCAGCCCTAACTCCGCTATGGGCATCTTCGATAACTATACAGTTTTCAGGGGTAATATAAGATGAAGCATCAGTGGAGGTTTCAATCATGTTATTCAACTGTGATACAGCCAATTCAAATATATCTGGAGCAGGTTTACCATTTTTTACATAGTCTCCGCTCACAATAACATTAAAGTATTCCCTAAAACCGGTTTTGTTCAATACAGTTTCAATATCTCTAATTGAGCTTGATGAAGCTAATGCAATTTTTATGCTATTGTTTTGTAATTCTTCCAATAGTTCTTTAATACCTGCAATTGACTTAATCTTCTTTTGTGACTCCAAAAATTCACTTATTCGTTTTGCTTCTATTTCCACCAGTTTTTCTACTGAAAATTCTATATCATATCTTTGTTTTAACTCCTGCCACATATCCACAGTTCTGATACCTACATACATATACCGATGCTCATCAGTAAGGTCTAGCCCTAATTCCTTGAACATACTCATTTCAACTTTATGGTATATAGGCTCACTGTCTATTATAATGCCATCCATATCAAAAATTACTGCTTTCAGCATAAATTAAAATCTTTCCTTTCTGACTGTCACTATCAATTAATTGCATACCATACCTAATGAACTACAAAATATATTTTAATATATCTTATTGTTTTAAAAATCTCATCTCAATCTCAATCTCAATCTCGCCTCATTATTCTAATTTTAACGATGAATGATGACTGCACCATCACTCAAGCAATCAAGTTTTATTTCCATGGAGTATTTGAGAATCTGCGTATATTGATTTCATCTATCACTGCATTTCCCCTATGAGTCAAAAGAAACATTACAACATCCGCTATTTCCTGCGGTGTTGCCAGCATGGATTCATCAAGGTCGGGTCTTGTTTTTGTTACCATATCAGTAGCAACCCCCCCAGGAGCAATGATGTGAACTCTCACATTATCCTTGAAGACCTCCTGTGCCAAAACTTTGGTCATTCCCATTAGAGCATGCTTTGATGCCGTATATGCACCTTGGTTAATATACCCCTTATACCCTACTACAGAAGATATATTGATAATTGTTGCCATATCTGATTTTTTAAGATAAGGCAGCGCTTCACGACTTAATAAGAAAGGTGCTCTTGCATTGATTGCCATATGCATGTCCCATTCATTTACCGTTGTTTCACTCAAGGATTTAGGCACAGCTATCCCTGCGTTATTGATAAGAATATCTATTCCACCAAAGTGTTGTACAACCTTCTCAATTATTTTTACACATGCTTCAGGATCGCTAAGATCAGCAGGACATGATAATACATCTATGTTTAAACCTTTAAATTCCTCTTTCATTGCCTCAAGTTGGTCCAAAGACCTGCTGTTTAATGCCAGATTTACTCCAAACTCAGCAAGGCTTCTGGAAATAGCTTTCCCTATTCCCCTGCTTGCTCCGGTTACAATTGCTACTTTTCCTTTTAGTGTCAACATATTTTCCCTCCTTAATTCTACTATTTGCATGAACATGAAGAAATATCCGATATCCTATTATTCAACCTAATGCATTTAAAACATTGTATCATTATTGCATTAATAATTTCAAGAATTTAAAGGGGACATTCCTGCACACTAAATACTCTTATTAACATTTGTCACATTTATAACAATATATAGCAATATATGTTAATAGCTATAAAAAATCTTAAGTAGTAGAAGAGAAAATCTATAGAGTTCGTGTATCATGTAATGCTGAGGAGCATTATTGAAATAAACCTGTATCAATCTAGTGAAGACAAAGGCCACTATCTTAAACTTAAAGACTTAAAGAGCTCATAATGGAATAAAAAAAGGAATGTCCCTGTAATTTCACAGAAGAAATGTCCCTATAATTTAAGTTTCGGCGGAAGAGTCTTTTGCTCTCCCGCCCACGCAATCTGTAACGTTCCAGCTCCTGAAATGCGTGATTTCAGTAGCAAGTTTTCAACATGCTTCCAAGTTGCATTCGTCTTTTGGGTAAAACTTGCTTTTTGTGTAACAATCATATTACTGATTCTGCTGATTCTGCGTTATAACTTTTATATTGTCCACTGATTGTGAATAATTCCTACCAGCTTCCAGCCATCCTCATATTGTTCAAAGACTAATCTAAGGCTTTTCCAATCCATGCCTGCATATTCAGGATTAAAACCCGGAAAATAATATTCTACTACGATAGCATTTTTATAAACTTCAAATTGATTTTCAATCATATTCCCGTTGCTTAATACTTCATTATATCCAATCTTTTTAGCATTTACAAAATCTTCAGAGTATATGAATTTGTCGTAATACTCACCCGGAGTTAATCTGATTTCCTCTCCGCTTCCGTCAAAATGTCCCCATAAATAAAGGTTCCTATCATCAAAAAAGTTTTTCATTTGCTGCTTGTTAAAGACAGCATCGTCTTCCAATGAAACACTGGTATAAGGGGTAAATCTTATACCCTTATCCGGGTGTACATATTCCGAAATTGTTTGCGCATCTTTATTACTCATAGCACTAATTAATTTATCTGCTGTTTCTTTTATAATTTGCTCGGCCGCATCTGGTTTTTTGAGTTCTTCACCGAGACTAAATTCTATTACAGTTGTTAGCT
>DAOSDD010000068.1:0-13632 GCA_035362115.1 Clostridiales bacterium
ACTATAATAGGGAGTTTATATTCAACTGCTGTAGCCAGTTCAGTACAATTCATCCTGAAGCTCCCATCACCGGCAATATTGATTACCTTTTTATCAGGTTTCCCTATTTGTGCACCTATACATGCTCCAAGGCCATATCCCATTGTCCCCAGGCCACCTGAGGAAATAAACTGCCTTGGCTTTGTGTATTTATAGAATTGGGCAGCCCACAACTGATTCTGACCAACTTCAGTGGTAATAATAGCATCACCATTTGTTAATTCATAAAACCTTTCAACAACATACTGAGGCTTCAAAGAACCATCCTGAATATACTTTACTGGAAAATCAGATTTCCACTTTTTTATTTTGCTATTCCACTCATTGTCTTCTCTACCGTTTACTTTATCAGCTAAAAGCCTTAATATTTCTTGAATATCTCCAACTAAAGGATACTGTACATTGATATTTTTACCTATTTCTGCTGGATCTATATCTATATGCATAATTTCAGCTTCAGGTGCAAATCTTTTTACATCGCTTATAACCCTGTCACTAAATCTGGCTCCTATGGCAATGAATAAATCCGATTCATATATGGCAGTGTTAGTTGTCCTCGCTCCATGCATGCCTACCATTCCCATATAAAGCTCATGAGTGGCAGGAAACGACCCTAAACCCATAAGGGTAGTTGTTACAGGTATCCTGGCTTTCTCCGCAAGAATACGGACCTCCTTATCAGCCCCTGCTATGGATACTCCGCCCCCCGATAATATTATCGGCTTATGAGATCTATTTATAGCCTGTGCAGCAATTTCAATATCATTATTTTTTAATCCAATAGAAATGTTATCAGGCAGTTTTGGAGCTTCCGGCTCATATTCAGTAACAGCAGCAGTTACATCTTTGCATACATCAATTAATACAGGCCCTGGCCGTCCTTTTCCGGCGATGTAAAAAGCTTCCCTTATTATACCTGCTAGTTTATTTACATCCTTTACTATATAATTATGCTTTGTTATGGGCATAGTTATTCCTGTAATATCAACCTCCTGGAAAGAATCCTTTCCAAGAAGGGAAGTTGCTACCTGTCCTGTAAACGCAACCATAGGCACAGAATCCATATATGCAGTTGCTATTCCCGTAACAAGATTTGTCGCCCCTGGCCCTGAGGTAGCAATACATACTCCAACTTTCCCCGTAGCACGGGCATATCCGTCAGCAGCATGAGCAGCACCCTGTTCATGAGAAGTCAAAATATGATTTATTTTATCCTGTGCCTTATATAATGCATCATAAATATTTAACACTGCTCCTCCCGGGAAACCGAATACAGTGTCTACGCCTTGTTCTCTTAAACACTCTATAATAATTTCAGCACCTGTTAACTTCATTAAATCGCCTCCTTCTCCCGTTGAGTATCACCCGGTACCGTTTCTAACCTCTATCCTCTCACTTCCAACTTCTAACTTCTAACCTCTCACCTCTAACTTACCACTGCTCCTCTGCTTGCAGAGGATACAATCTTTGAGTAACGTCCCAGATAACCCTTTGTAATTTTAGGTGTTGGGGCTTTCCACATACTCATTCTTCTCTCAAGTTCCTCATCAGTTATTTCTATATTTATCTTTCCACCTGGAATATCTATACTTATAATGTCTCCATCACAAACAACACTAATAGGTCCGCCTTCCATAGCTTCAGGCGAAACATGGCCTATAGATGCACCTCTGGTGGCTCCTGAAAATCTGCCATCGGTAATTAGTGCTACATCCTTGTCCAGGCCCATGCCTGCTATAGCTGAAGTAGGACTCAGCATTTCCCTCATCCCCGGTCCGCCTTTTGGACCCTCATACCTGATAATGAGCACATCTCCCTTGTAGATTTTCCCGTTGTATATAGCATCGATAGCTTCTTCCTCCGAATTAAACACTTTTGCAGGTCCTATATGGCAGAGCATTTCAGGTGCAACAGCCGAACGTTTTACTACTGCACCTTCTGGGGCAAGATTACCTTTTAATACTGCTATTCCTCCTGTTATACCATATGGGTTGTCCAGGTTTCTGATTACTTCTCTATCTAAGACCCGGGATTTTTCAATATTATCCTCTATTGTACTTCCTGTAACCGTCATTAGTTTTTTGTTTATCAAATTCCTGCCGGTTAACTCTTTAATTACAGCCTGTACTCCGCCGGCTGCATGCAGATCTTGAACATGATGTTTTCCTGCAGGAGACAATTTGCAAATATTAGGAACTCTGCTGCTGATTTCATTTATTATATCCAGATTTATATTTACACCCGCTTCATGGGCTATAGCCAGAAGATGCAGTACTGAATTTGTAGAACATCCAAGTGCCATATCAACAGTGAGAGCATTTTCAAAAGCTTCCGGTACAAGTATATCAGAAGGCTTTATATTTTTTTCTACAAGCTCCAAAATTTTCATCCCTGTTAACTTAGCCAGTCTTATTCTTCCGGCATACACAGCTGGAATAGTTCCATTCCCGGGCAACCCAAGCCCAAGAGCTTCTGTCAGACAATTCATGGAATTTGCTGTAAACATGCCTGAACATGATCCGCATCCCGGGCAAGCATTTTCTTCGCAATCCCGAACTTCATCCTCAGTCATTTTTCCGGCTTTGTAAGCTCCCACAGCTTCGAATACACTATTAAGGTCAATATACTCGCCATTATGTTTTATTGAGAGCATTGGCCCTCCACTTATAAATATGGAGGGAATATCTATCCTTGCTGCAGCCATAAGCATACCTGGCACAATTTTGTCGCAGTTAGGTATAAATACCATTCCATCAAAGCTATGGGCAAGAGCCATTGCTTCACAGGAATCAGCAATTAGTTCTCTAGTGGCAAGGGAATATTTCATACCAATGTGTCCCATTGCAATACCGTCACATACTCCAATCACTCCAAATTCAACGGGTGTACCTCCTGCCATTCTGATACCGGCTTTTACAGCCTCTGTTATTTTATCAAGGTGAATATGTCCTGGTATAATTTCACTTTTTGAATTGGCTATACCTATCAAAGGACGATTTATTTCTTCATCAGTATAACCCATGGCCTTAAATAGAGACCTGTGTGGAGCTTTTTCTATACCACTTTTAATTATGTCACTTTTCATAACAAAACCCTCCGATTTATTCCTTATAACTTACGTCAAAGGAAAATATTATATATTGACGTATTAGTCAGATTATCATAAATGCACAAAACTGTAGTACTCCAGTTTCGATAGTACTTCAGTATCTTCTTCGAGTTATATTTGGATTACTGGCTCATCATTATTATGCCTTATTTTACTACGCACTACTTTTATAGTCTATAACTTTACTTAATAAAAGTTTAATTCATTAATTTATCGGATAATTTAGATAATTTTCGTTAAACATTCAACACTTATATTGTATGAACTTATATTTTCATCTTGCCGGGAAACATGAAATCAATAATAAAATTCTTTTCAAAGAAGAATTTTGCAAACATTGATTTTTCTATTGCTTCATAAACCGGTCTGAATGAAGGTGTTGTATTAAAAAGCATTAAAACCGCGCAGACGATATATACAGTAAGCAACCCTTCCATAGCCCCAAGAGCAAATCCTCCCAGTTTATCTATCTGCTTGAATAAAGGAAGCTTTGAAATGCCTTCCAGTAAATATTTACATATAATAAGGATAATTCTTATGCTTATATACAATAACAGCATACTTAATATTTGGATGATAATTTTAGCAAGTTCCCCACTTATAGATTCCATAACCTTTGTTATATCAATAAGCTTAGCAGGGTCCGGTATCTGACTTGTCAAATTATTTTTTAAAAACTCCGGTAGAGGCAGCTTGTTAATAACCATATCAGCAGCGGCTTGTTTTACCTGTTCACCAGCTCCATTTATTAACGCACCTTTCTGCTTGAGAAGGTTATCAAAAATTGCATTTTTAATATTCTCAAATATTGCAGTATTCATTAATAATTGGGAAACTTTTGGATATAATTTAAATGATAGCCAGATTGATAGAAAATATGATGCAATTTTAAAAACAGAAAGCATAAAACCTGCGTTTAGTCCAATTAAGCCAAATCCGATAATTATTGCTGCTACAGCAAGATCACTCCAATTCATATGTTAACCCCCTTTACAATAAATGTATCTCTTTTATCAGGTTTATTTACTAATTTCTTTTAATATTGATTTAATGCACCCTGTTTTATCATACTTACTAATTATTAATAAATCTTATTTTATATTAATTATAATTATTCTACTTTTTGTAATCAGTGCAGCTTCATTTTTATTAAAAAAGATTACCTTTTCTATATCGGTAATAGAACTGTATTTTCCTTCCAAAGTTCCTTTGCTATTTATAAAGTATACCTCTCTTTTATTGTTAACAGCAGCTATATCTTTAAATGTGGAAATATTACAAACCTGTCCGTCAATAGGACATCTGGCAGTTATCCTGCCATCCTTGTTGAGTATAATAACCCCGGAAAATTTCTGTCTTCCACCCGTATCATTGATATCATCAACAGCAGCAATGAAAGACTTATCTGAAATCTCCTTACAACCATATATCTTTTTATACTTATTTTCCCATAACTTTTCCCTATTCTTATTATAATAGATAATTGATACATCATTTGCCAAAGCAAAAGAATCATCGCTTAATGCAAGTATAAATGGGTAAATTGCTCCCTGTTCCGGGACTAAAGCAGCGAAAGGATTCCCCATCAAGTCGGTAAAATCTATGCATGTATAAGCAGTCGACCCCGACGCATCAATGTTATTAATAATAATCTGCTGCCCTGAAGCCATAACCTGGGATGACAAAACAAAAGTCTCGTTAATGTATCTGTGGAATATCTCCTGGCCATCTACATCGTAGACTGATACCATCCCCTTATAACCTTCAGTTTCATGTACAACAGACACATACCCTGTCTCATTGATAGATGCATTAATTATATTACCATCAACTGCTTTCTGCCATTTTATATTTTTACCCTCTATTACATAAATAGACCTTCCACCAATATCAGATACCAGCAGCCGCCCCCCTTGCGATTGTAACATAGGTTTATTAAGCAATATAGGAATACTCCACTGTTCTTCTCCTTTTTTATCAATGGCAGTTACGCTGTATAAAGTGCATTTTATAAGCCATTCTCTGTATACTTCAAATGAGGGCTTATCTTTAGCTTCATAACCAATCTCAAATATATTCGCATTATCTGCATCAATTTCATGTCCCTGTATGGCAGCAGAAACTAACTTCTTTAAGCCAATTTTAGAAATATCAATATTATTGCTCTTTAGATAAGCTATGTATGCAGTAAACATAATAGCAATCAAAAGTAATATAAACAAAAATACACCAGATTTTTTTTCATTAGTTCCCATTCTGAATTTCCCTTCAGTAGTGTTTACTAAAACCTTTTCATTTTGTATCTAAAAAATATCTTATCACAATCGGGGACATTCCTCAATATAAGGAAAAAAACTCCGGTATGCTAATAAATTTCATTAATAACATACCGGAGTTTAAACTCATATCTTAACAAATGTCTATGACATTACTTTACTATTGTGCTGTTTCAGCTTTCTTCAAAGTCTCCATAAGTTTGGCATAACTTTCTCTTACACCTTCAGGTTCGTCGAATTTCTTTTTATCAACAAGTATTCCGCTATATTCCCCATTTTTGACAACATAGTAATAACGGTCGTCTTTTGGAATAAACTCTACCTTCATTACCTTAGGATCTTTTTTCAGATAATAGGTAAATGTTATATCAGGCTTTACTGAAGGTTGACCGTCAGGCTGTACCTGGCTCAGAGTAACTCCAATAAGAGACTGATAATATGACCTGAATGGCTGTCTGTCATTTTCGTCTTTCATACTTGCATCTTTACCATTTACAAAGAATTTATCCTTATCTGTATCCTGGTCAGGGTCAGTCTGCAATTCCAAATTCAAATTGTAGCCATCCATTTCAACGTTGATTTTTTCAACATCCCATATATTTACTATATAAGCAAACACTTCTACTATCTCTTCTATAGGTTTATCCAGGAAATTAAATGGTTCACTGGATATGGTATACACTTCATTTACACCATCCAGCATTGCATAAACTTTAGCATTTTCCGAAATTTCCTTACCTAAAAGGAGACGGTTTTCCCCTTGGGAAGATTCAAATTCCAACACGTATGATGGTTTTGCCAACCCATATTTCTCAAGATCCGACGGATTTTCCTCCACAAACTCAGTAATCTGTGATTGTGTTATGGCATCAAGCATTGGCGACAAAGCAGAAATATTGGCATTTCCCTTAATTGGAGAGGTCAGTGTCCAATTATTTTCTTCGCTGTTAATATTTGCTTCAAAAACTACTGACCCTTTTCTTTCCATTGATATTTTTGTTATATCAGTAGATTCAATGGTGAATAGTGCTACATCTCTTATATCATTTTTCCCAACTATTACTTTATTAATTGTATATGTGTCTGTGGTATAAACCTTGCTACTGTCTTTCTTTTTTACATAATATGCTCCTCCTGTCGGTGTAAGGTTACCAATTTCAAGAGTTTCAACCTTTCCGTCTTTCATTTTCGCAGACACTATTATGGGCTTGTCAAGACCATATTGTTCAAAGTCTGTGGCATTCTCCTCAACTTCTTTTTCAATAAATACTGAAGAAAAATTTATTGCTATACTGCTTAGTTTGCTTGAATCATACCTTATACCTTCAGGATACTTGAGCTCCCATTCTTTGTCTTTCTTAGCAATGGTTAATTTATCGCTTCCCTTTTGTACAGTTAATTCTTCCATTTCCGTTGTATCAAGATCGATTATTTTTTCAAAGCTCTTGCGTTCTGTAACTTCAGTCTTGCTTTTTTGGTTTTTAGCGAAGGCATACACTCCAAACAACAATGCAAGTATAATTACTAAAATTATAGCATTCCTGTAAAGCTTCATAGATGTCTCCTCCTTAAATATACGAATACACCAGCCAGGAGAATTAACATTGGAACAACTATTACTACAATAATTCCCATATATTGTGCCTGTTCTGCAGTGATATTAAGATACTGTTGCTGGTAGTTCTTAGGCTTTATAATGGTTTCATCCTTTTTATCCTGCATCCAGATCATAGTCTCCAGGAAAAATGCCATGCCATTGCTGAAATATGGTCCAAAAGCATCCTGTGCACTGTCCTCGAGAAATATACTGTTACCTATAACAGCTATCTTGGAAATTTTTTGCCATCCCTTGTGTTCAACTGCAACAGCAACATCAAGAGGTCCCTCTATATCATTTCCCTTGGACTTGTCCACCTGTTCTCCCACAGCTTTGCTGCTGGTTCTGGCAAGAGGTATAACATTAATATATTCCTTGGTATTCTTCAATATATTTATACTTCTCGAGTTGGCAAGAAGTATGTTGTAATTGTCAGATATTACAGCCCCGCTTTTTACATCCATTAATACCACATATGGGTTCTGAGGCAAATGTCTGTTTTGATCGTTTTCTTTTACCTTATCATAATTCAATGAAAGGTTGTAATCCATTAAAATATTTTCAAATTGCGGGAACTGTGGGTCCAATTCAAGATAATCAAACATGAATATAGCTTTACCGCCATTTTTCAAATATTCCTTAATTTTATCTTTTTCACTTGCAGTAAGGTCTTTTTTAGGTGAAGCAATTACCAGAATCTCCGTATCTTCAGGTACATTTGCTTCAGTTATAAGATTAATAGGCTTAACATCATAGTTGTTATACTCCATCTGAGCTTTTAGTGTTGAAAAATTCTTTTCTATGTCTTTTTCATCATGGCTGGTTGTAAAATAAATTGTGGGAGTAAATTCAGCAGTAACATATTTTATTGCTCCCGTAAAACCCTGCTCCGCTGTGGATCCTGTCTTGTAATACTGGAATGTTTGTTGATTAAAGTCTGCACTAAATAGGTCATAATATGAAAGCCCCTTTATCCTTCTGCCTGACTTTACAACAAAAGCATTTTTGCTTATATCTTTCAAAACACCGTCGGCATCAATCTGCTTAAGTATACCAGGATTCTTATCCGGGTCTACATATTTTACAGTGATATTAGGGTATTTTGCGTAATGGTCAAGAAGTTCAACAACTTCCTTGTATTCGCTTGAGGGCCCTATTTTGCCATCATCAAACAATCCGTATATTACAACTTCCTGGTCTAATTCCTTTAATATGGTTTTAGTAGTATCTCCTATAGAGAAAAGCTTATTAGGAGTTAGATCCCATTTAACCTGACCCAGACCCACTAAAATATTCAAAACTACTGCAATTGCAACCACCGCAGCAATTAAAATAATTGAGTTTGTTCCGTATCTGAACGATCTGTTTTTTACAACCTTATTAAACGTCTTCTTAACATTATTTGTTCCTTTGTTTTTGGAATTACTATTTTTAATATTATTTGTTTCTTCAGCATTTTTAATATTATTGTCATTTTCATTATTGTCATTATTGTTTTCTTCATTGTTGCATGCTTTGCTGATATTATCAGTTTCTTCATTAATGTCCGCAGTTACAGTCACTTCATTTTCAGCATTATTATTGATTTTATTCATCTCTTCATTTTTATTCATCTATATCACCTCTGACTCCAACGTCTTCTTTCAATAATCATGATGGTAACAAACAAAAATACTGATATAAAACTCAGGTAATAAACAACAGCACTTAAACTAAGAATACCTCTATTAAAATCCTCATACCTTGATAGCAGAGAAAACCAATACAGAATTTTAGCTGTAAATCCGCCTACCATACCTCCAATACCATCTGCAATCCAGATTATCAAAAGAGCCACAAAACTGATAATTGAAGCAATAACCTGGTTTTCGGTAAGTGAAGATGCAAAAATACCTACTGAAATAAAAGATGCTCCCAGGAGAATTAAGCCGGCATATCCCCCCACTATCTGAGGAGTAATGGATGCGCCGAAAATCACCAGTATTATCGGGTATATAAATGATACAAGAATCATCATAAGAAATACAGAAAGTGCAGCAAAGTATTTTCCAAGCACTACACCGCCTAGATTAATAGGTGATGTAAGCAATAAGACTTCCGTCCCGTTTTTTCTATCTTCAGCAATAATACGCATGGTTAATATAGGTACTAAAAATATTAATATATAACCCATACTGCCAAGATTTCCGTTAAATTCCCCATATCCGGATAATAAATTTGGCCAGAACATTATTGAAGATATAAGAGTAAACATGCCAATCAAAACATACGCAATCGGAGAATAAAAATAAGACTTGACTTCTTTCCAGAAAACAGCCCGCATATTAACCTACCTCCTTTTCTTCTGTTACTACCTGCAGGAATATTTCTTCCAGGGTCATACCCAAAGACTTTAACTCCATTATTGGGTAGCCTGCTTTAGCCATTGCAAAGAAAATCGGCTTTCTCACATCTATATCCTTATCAGATTCGATAATATATGTTATAACATCTTTTTCCTTTTCCGCGCTGGGTTCAATATACTTAACACCATATATTCCTTTTATGCTGTTTACTACGGAATTTTTAGGTCCTGAAATAGTAACAGACATTTTAGACATGTTCCCGAAGTTTTTGGAAAGATTTTCAGGAGTATCTATTGCAGCTATTTCTCCTTTATGGATAATAACAACTCTCTCACATACTGCGCTAACCTCTGTCAAAATGTGAGAGCTTAATATTATTGTGTGCTCTTTACCCAACGCTTTAATAAGCTTCCTTATTTCAATGATTTGTTTAGGGTCCAAGCCTACTGTGGGCTCGTCCAATACAAGTACTTCCGGCTTGCCTATTAATGCCTGGGCAAGGCCTACTCTCTGTTTATATCCTTTTGAAAGATTTTTGATGAGTCTCTTCCTTACATCAGTTATTTTTACAATTTCCATAATGTCATCCAGCTGACCTTTTCTGATTTTTTTGTCAACCTTTTTTAATTCACTGACAAAATTAAGATAATCAAGAACAGTCATGTCCATATAGACAGGCGGCTGTTCAGGTAAATAGCCTATCCTTTTTTTGGCTTCTATAGGTTGTTCAAGAATATCATAGCCGCAGACTTTTACAGTACCTTGTGTGGATGGCATATAACCGGTAATAATATTCATGGTTGTGGATTTACCAGCTCCATTGGGTCCGAGGAAACCAAGAATTTCGCCTTTTTCTACGGTGAAATTCAAATCCTTTACACCTACTATCTGCCCATAATACTTAGTAAGATTTTGTATTTCTATCATTCTTTTTTCTTCCCCCCTGTTTTTCTATACTGGAACACAAAGCTATTACCTACATTATTATGGATATTTTTTAACAAAGTGTGAACAATCTGTAACAAAATTTTAATATCTATATAACGCAAAAATGATTTTACAAGGAACAAGTTGGATTTTTGCATATTAATTAAGGTAACATAAATGAGCAAAACTTTTATAGTGTAGTTTCTTTTGTGCGTTATCTATATCATTAACACCTTTTCTTTGTGAAGAAGCTTGAACCTACAGGCCCTATAGCGCTAAACCCAATAACAAACAACCATTCATGGTGAGTTAGGGGCACTGTCTTAAATATTCCTTGGAGCATCGGTACATACACCACCGATAAAATCATAAATAATGAACAGAGCACCGCAAGCACTAGATAAATATTGCTAAATACCTGAATTTCAAATATGCTTCTTCTTTCTGATTTACATTCAAAAACATGTATTAGCTGAGTAATAACAAGTGTGACAAATCCTCCTGTTCTTGCCAGATCTATACTGTGGGTAAAATGAAGTATTGCTGTAAAGACAGCCAGGGTACTTATCCCAAGCAGGGTTCCTCTTACTATAATCAAGCTCAGCAATCCATCAGAAAATATATTATCATTTGAATCTCTCGGTGGTCTCATCATAATATCCTTCTCAGCAGGCTCAAAGCTTAGAGCTATTGCCGGAAGTCCATCAGTTACAAGATTGACCCATAATATTTGAATAGGCAGAAGGGGGACAGGGAGCCCTAAAAGCATTCCCAAAAACATTGTAAGTACCTCGCCAATATTACACGATAGCAGATACCTTATAAACTTTCTGATATTACTGTATATTACTCTTCCTTCCTCTACAGCTGCTACAATTGTAGCAAAGTTATCATCCATCAATATCATGGATGAGGCTTCCTTTGTAACATCAGTACCCATTATTCCCATGGATACTCCAATATCCGCTTCTTTTACAGCCGGAGCATCATTTACTCCATCACCGGTCATAGCAACTATATGCCTAAGTTTTCTGAAGGCTTTTACTATGGATAATTTATTTTTAGGAGATACTCTGGCAAATACAGAAACATTTTCTACCTGTCTTAAAAGTTCATCTTCTCCCATTGTTTCAATGTCATTTCCAGTTAACACCTTATCTTCTTCAGAAAAAATATCAAGTTCTTTAGCTATGGCACAGGCAGTTATTTTGTGATCTCCGGTTATCATTACAGGCTTTATACCTGCCATCTTGCATTTTTGGACAGCCAAAGCTGCTTCTTGCCTGGGAGGATCAATCATACCAAGCAGTCCAACAAATATTAGTTCAGATTCAAGGTTGCTTTTTGAAGGATCCATAGAGGTGTTCATATTTGATATATCAATTTTCCTGTATGCAACTCCAAGAACCCTTAGAGCTTCCACAGCCATATTATCATTTACTTTAAGAATCCCCATCTTCATTATATTGGTAAGATTAACAATACCTTTTGAAGTAAGCATTTTAGAGCATTTTTTAATTATTATATCAGGAGCCCCTTTAGTAAAAATAAATTCTTCACCTTTTAGGTTTTTACAAACAACACTCATACATTTTCTTTCAGAATCGAATGGTATCTCATGATACCTGTAATAATCCTTTTCCAATGATTCCTGTGTTATACCGGATTTAGCAGCTGCAACAAGCAGTGCACCTTCCGTAGGATCCCCATTTATAGTCCATTTCTCCGTATGGACAAACACCGACTTTATTTTATTATTCAAGCTTTCCTTATTATGACGTTTTTTAATTAATTGTGAATTATTGCACAAAGCACCTATCTCAAGTGCCAGCTTTAGATGATTGCTTTTTAAGGGTTCTATTTTTCTTCCCTTTAAGATAAAATCTCCTTCTATATCATAGCCAATTCCGGTAATGTCATATATATTTTCACCGGCATATATCTTTCTTACTGTCATTTTGTTTTCAGTAAGAGTACCTGTTTTATCAGAGCATATTACATTCGCGCATCCTAGGGTTTCTACTGCGGGCAGCTTGCGGATCAGTGCATTTCTCGTCAACATTCTCTGAACGCCAAGTGCAAGTGATATGGTTACTATAGCAGGAAGGCCCTCCGGCACAGCAGCAACTGCCAGGCTTATTCCTGCCAGAAGCATGTTAAATACTTCTTCTCCTCTCATAATACCGGTTACAGAAACGACAGCACATATTACAAGGCAGGCAAAAACTATAAACTTGCCAAGGTGTGCCAGCTTTTTCTGAAGAGGTGTCTCCTCATCATCAATATTCTGAATCATATGAGCAATTTTACCCATCTCGGTATTCATTCCAGTTGCATATACCATGGCTTTTCCTCTGCCCATTGTTAATGTGGTACCCATATATATATGCCTGCTCTTATCACTGAAATCAAGCTCTGAATTTATATAGTCTTCATGTTCACGTTTGAATTCGCGTCCATGATAAATATCAATATTTTGTTCCTTAATTATTTTCTTTCCATTATTTCTTCTATGATGTTTCTCAACTGGAACAGATTCGCCTGTTAATAATGACTCATCCACATTAAGATTTGCTGATTCAATAAGGATTGCATCCGCTGGAACCCTGTCACCGGCCTCAACAAGAATTAAATCTCCGGGAACGACTTTATCTGCTGAAACAGTAACAGGTTTTCCATCTCTTATAACTTTTGCAGAAGGAGCAGCCAGGCTTTTTAAAGCTTCAAGTGTTCTTTCAGTTCTGTATTCCTGTATGAAACCAAGAAAAGCATTTACTATTACAATAGCAAGTATTGTCATTGCTTCCATTGTTTCTCCCATAAAAGCTGAAATAGCAGTGGCTGCCAATAGAATTAAAACCATAAAATCACTGAACTGCTCAACTAAAATTTTAAAGGGAGATATTCCGGCTTTTCCAGCCAAACTATTAGGCCCGTATTTGTTAAACTTCTCCCTTGCTTCTCTTTCACTTAGTCCTAGACTCTTATTTCTTCCTTCTTTGACTGATGGAAAATCTTCAGACAATAAATTGTCCTTTTTCAAAACCGATTTCAAGTGAATCAAACCTCCTTTTTCCTGTCCTTCCTCATATTCTTATTCACTTAAAAACAGTTTTAGTACAGGTCTTATTATTGACTGCATATTATTGATTGATTATTCTGATTATGTTATTGATAGCCTAGCCCTGATTATGGCGGTGCATTAGTGCATAAAAATTATGTATATTATTTTTCATAAGCCTTATAAACTCCCTCAATATTGCACAAGTCAATCATAATATCTTCTACACGGAATGCATGAGGAGGTCTTACAAAGAATTTGACAGTCATATTTCCATC
>DAOSDD010000068.1:13642-18007 GCA_035362115.1 Clostridiales bacterium
TAAAATACTCAATATTCTTAATCATTACTTCATACCTGCAAAATATATCAGTTAATTTATATATTATTTCAGGTATTGCTGCAGTTTCTACAAAAATATTTTTATACTGGCTTCTTACATTAAACTGACTTTCTATCTTTTTTAGCATTATTAATGTAATATATATTAATACTGTTGCTGTGATTGCTCCTTCATAAAACCCTATGCCCGCAGCAAGTCCAACACAGGATACTGCCCAAAGACTGGCCGCAGTAGTCAGACCTTTCACATTAAATCCTTCTCTGACAATTGTCCCTGCACCTAAGAAGCCTATACCACTTATAACCTGGGCACCCAACCGAGCAGGATCCAAATTCACGATAGGGGAAAACAGCTTAAAAATATATTCAGAAGTAGTCATTACAAGGGCTGAGCCTATACAAACAAGTATATGTGTCCTAAATCCTGCAGGTCTGTTTTCATGTTCCCTTTCATATCCAATGGCTCCTCCCAGCAGTAAAGCTAATACCAATCTGGCTAATATTTCTAGAAAATAAGGCATACTATCCACTCCAAAATATTATTATAACTTTTGCTAATAATTTCTGTTATCAATTATGTCTTTATCTGTTATATACGTAATTTGTAATTTTATTTCTGTCCTGCCATTCTTGATAATTATTCACAATTTTCAAGTTTTCATTTAAAATATTCCATATCACCGCTGCTTCATCACTTCTCCTCCAGGCGGCTGTACCTGCAAGTTTATATTTGTGTACCAAGGATGATTTAAGATTAATTGAGTTTTCATCCTCAAGCCATATTTTGTATACTTTTCCATCCTTATTGAATTGACTATAGAATTGTCCACTTTCCTCATCCCATTTAACCGTAGTATCATTTTCTGCAATCATTTTTCTGGCATTGTCCATAGAAAGTACTTTAGGATTTGTTACCTTTACTCTTCCGCCTTTCACTGTTTCTTCCTGCCAGAGTCTGGTATAAAACGGAAGACCAAGTAAAAGTTTTTCTTTTGGAACTATTTTTAACATTTTAACAATGTTGTTTTCTACCCAGCTTAACTGTGCCACAGAACCTGCTACAGGACTTGAACTCCAATGCTGGTCATATGCCATCAGCATAACAAAGTCAACAATTTCTCCTATAGAAGTGCGATCATAGCATTTTGACCAGGTATCACTTCCATCGGGAATGGTAACATCCATGGATACAACCAGCCCCTGTTCCTTAAGGAAAGGGGTGATCTCTCTTACGAACTGGGTTAGTGCATCTTTGTCTTCTTTATATATATTTTCGAAATCAATATTTATTCCATCCAGTTTATACAGGGATGCATATGTCAGAATCTGTCTTATGGCGTTATCTCTTGCATCAGTATTATTCAAAAACCTGCTTGAGGCCTTTATATCTTGAAAATCATTACTAAAAAGGGCCCATATTTTATAACCGTTTTTATGAGCCCAGTCTACATAGGTTGCGTCTGCCCTATTAATTACGTTGCCTTCATCATCTTTTAATTGGAACCATGTAGGTGAAATTACATCAAGCCCTTCAATTTTACCAATTTTACTTAAGTCAGGCCTTTGTCCGTACATCATTTCCCATACCAGATTAATTTTCCCTGCTTCCGGGTTCCATAACTCCATTTCTTTTTCCCTAGGTAATATATTCAAGTTTACTGTAAGCCATTTTACAGATACAAACTTTTTCTCTATATAACCTATTTCACCTTCTTGAGTTCTAACTTTATACCATTTATCATATTCCTTAAATATTCTTAATAAAGTTTTACCACTATTGCCATTATCATCATCAACCTTATAGCTATTAGTTTCATTATTTATTTCAGTAAATTGTAACTTTTTTATTATCGGATGATTTTTTGATGGGCCTTTACGTATTACAGCTTTAGGGCTTATGGGTTCTGCAATCTGCACCATGCTGTATCGGGGATCAATAATAATAACATTATCAGACTTAATGTAGTCAATGTCAATATTATAAAAATCACTTAGAAACTCAATTGGTATATACACTTCTCCATTTTCCTCAATAGCAGGTATATTAAGGTTAACAGGTTTGTTATTTACAAGGGCCTCAAGTTCGTTTGTTTTCATCCTTATAACCCGGTCTTTTGTTGTTATTGTGACTTTTTTCAAACTCTCATCCCAATAAATAGTCTTATCAAAATATTTTTTAACAATTTCTAAAGGTAGTAAAATTTCATCATCCATAATCTTAGGGGGATACTTTGAAACAACTTCCTCATCTTCGATAACAAGATGAAGACCTTCTGTTTCAAAAGCAGCCGTAATACTGTTATTTGGCATAAAAAAGAAATAATACGCTGAATACCCGAAAGCCCCTATAACTGCCAATACTATAGTAACCAAAATCGTCCTTAAAAAAGCTTTCTTCATTAACATTGACCCCCATGCTACAATAATTTAACTATAGATAGTGCGTAAAAGAAACTACACTATAAAAGTTTTGTGCGCTTATATTACCTTAATTAATACGCAAAAATTCAATTTATTCCTTGTAAAATCATTTTTGCATTATATATAGATCACCGGAAAGAAGTTCTCTGCTTCTCTATCATATTTCCATCTTTCTCGGTATGAATGTCTTAAAGGAATTAAGCATCTTCTCATCCGGTTCAAAGAAAACCGCAGTCTTTTCACCTTTATATAAAAGAGTTGCAAAAAATACATTTTCAGAATCCATGGAACTTACAGCTTCTATTCTGTTTTTGATATCTTGAATCCTCCGGTCGTTATTTCCACCTTTTAGTCGTGATACCATATCAAAGTCCTTGCAATTTGCACTAAATATTCTTTTCCTTCTTCTCTGAGCTATGATTTTATCTATATCCAGGTCACCATTTGTCACGATATACTCAAATTCTATATTTCTTGATATTACAAACTGATAAATAAAATATACCAAAGCTGCAACAATAACTATAAAAAACGGTCTTAAAAAAGGTATAAGCTGAAGTACAAAAAAGAGTACAAGCCCTCCAAGAACAACTCCCGTTATGATAAGACTGTCTTTAGCAGTTCTTTTTTTTACAACAATTTTTTCTATAAAACTATCCATTACCAACCCCAACCTCCTATTTTCAAATATACTTGACCAAAAACCTTGAACTAAATTTTATCATACATTTTCAATATAAACAATATGTTAGGAAAACATAGGGGGTGCATTTTCTATATTTGAGGGAAAATATGGCAAGAAACGATTTCCATGTATAATATTCATTTCAGCAACGGATTGTAGAGTTTAAGTCTACAGAAAAAACAGGTCAGGAATTTTGCATCTCTGACCTGTTTTTTACTACTTGCTTAATATTGCTTTACTATCTTTTATTTTAGGCTTTTTTAATACATTCCACCGCCTGGCATTCCGCCACCTGCAGGCATCGGGGGTTCTGGTTCGGGTATGTCTGCAACCAGGCTCTCTGTAGTAAGTACCATGGCTGCTACTGAAGCGGCATTCTGCAACGCTGTTCTTGTAACTTTTGCAGGGTCTACAATACCGGCTTCTACCATATTTACATACTTCTCATTCAAAGCATCAAAACCTATTTCTGGTTCGCTGTTTTTAACTTTCTCAACAACGATTGAACCTTCAAGTCCTGCGTTACCGGCAATTTGTCTTATAGGCTCTTCAAGTGCTCTTACAATTATCTGCACGCCTGTCTTCTCATCGCCTGCTACTTTTTCAAGAAGTTCCTTTACCTTAGGAATAACATTTATATATGCAACTCCGCCCCCAGGTACAATTCCTTCTTCTACAGCCGCTTTTGTAGCTGCAAGAGCGTCTTCTATTCTTAATTTCTTTTCTTTCATTTCAGTTTCGGTAGCAGCTCCAACCTGTATAACAGCAACTCCACCTGACAGCTTTGCAAGTCTTTCCTGGAGTTTTTCTCTGTCAAAATCAGAAGTTGTTTCTTCTATCTGAGCTTTAATAGCAGCAATTCTCTTCTTTATCTCTTCAGGTTTTCCATATCCATCAACTATTATAGTATTTTCCTTTTCAACTTTAACCTGTCTTGCACGTCCAAGCTGAGACAATTCAGTATCTTTTAATTCAAGACCCAGCTCTTCGCTGATAACTTCTCCTCCTGTGAGGATTGCTATATCACGGAGCATATCTTTTCTTCTATCACCATATCCCGGTGCTTTAACAGCTACACAGGTAAATGTCCCTCTTAATTTATTCACTACCAAAGTAGCCAGGGCTTCACCTTCAACATCCTCAGCAATAATGACAAGCTTCTTGCCTTGCTGAACTATTTTTTCCAGAACAGGCAGAATATCCTGTATATTGCTTATTTTCTTATCGGTAATAAGGATG
>DAOSDD010000069.1:0-17965 GCA_035362115.1 Clostridiales bacterium
TGGGAAGAACTGGAGGTAGAAGTTGTCCGCGACTCAAAGAATCAGATGGCTGCTGTTTGCTATATTGAAAACGTAGATCCTCTGGGAATTCATACAGGTGACTCTTTTTGCGTAGCTCCCATGCTTACCATAAGCCTGGGACTTCAGGAAAGGCTTAAAAACTATGCTTTTAAAATTGTGGAAAATATAGAGGTAATTGGTGGAACCAATGTCCAATTTGCTCATGACCCAGTAAGCGACAGGGTGGTAGTAATAGAAATTAACCCACGTACTTCAAGGTCGTCTGCTCTTGCCTCAAAAGCAACAGGTTTCCCCATCGCAGCAATATCCACAATACTGGCAACAGGAATGACGCTCGATGAAATACCATATTGGCGTGACGGAACTCTGGACAAATATACACCTTCAGATGATTATGTAGTTGTTAAATTTCCAAGATGGGCTTTCGAAAAATTTAAAGGTTCTTATGATAAACTTGGGACACAAATGCGCTCTGTAGGTGAAGTAATGAGTATAGGCAAAAACTACAAGGAAGCACTTCAGAAAGCTATACGCTCATTGGAAATCGGACGCTATGGGTTAGGGTTTGCCAGGAACTACAACCAAAAGCCTTTGAATGAATTAATGGAGCTTCTGCATGAAACAACAAGTGAAAGACAGTTTGTCATATATGAGGCATTACGTAAAGGAGCCGGTGTAGAAGATATCTGCAGATTAACCAATATAAAGCCATGGTTTATTGAGCAAATGAAAGAACTGGTAATGCTTGAAGAAGAAATTCTCAAATATAAAGGCTATAAAGTAATCGATGGCAGTAATAAAGGCATTGGAAATAATATCGGCAGCAGCAATAACAGCAGAAATAACAGTACAGGCTCTCTCAATATTCCTGACAACCTGCTGATCCAGGCAAAGAAAGATGGATTCTCAGACCGCTACCTTGCAAATCTTTTAGGAGTATCTGAAGGTGAAATAAGGAACCGCCGTATAGCACTTGGATTATCAGGAGCCTGGGAAGCAATTCCTGTTAGTGGAGTAGTAGACGCAGCCTATTATTACTCAACATATAATACCTCTATTAATGGTATTGATAATAATACTGATAACAGCATTGACAAAAACCCGGTTACTAATAATCAAAAAGTTATGGTGCTTGGCGGCGGACCAAACCGTATTGGTCAAGGCATTGAATTCGATTATTGCTGTGTTCATGCAGCTTTTGCAATACGTGATATGGGACTTGAAACAATTATTGTAAACTGCAATCCGGAAACAGTTTCAACAGATTATGATACTTCAGATAAATTGTATTTTGAACCTTTAACTACGGAGGATGTACTAAATATTTATCATAAAGAAAATCCATTAGGTGTTATTGTCCAGTTTGGAGGACAGACACCTTTAAATATAGCAGCGGAGCTTGCCAGAGAAGGCGTATGTATCCTGGGTACACAACCGGATGTTATTGATCTTGCAGAGGATAGAGATCTTTTCAGACATATCATGGAAAAACTTGATATACCCATGCCTGCCTCAGGTATGGCAAGCAACCTTGAGCAGGCTCTTGAAATTGCAAATCAAATCGGCTACCCGTTAATGGTCCGTCCTTCATATGTTTTAGGCGGCCGCGGCATGGAAATTGTATATGACGAAGAAATGCTCAAGCAATATGTTGCTGCTGCAGTCGATATAACTCCTGAACGCCCAATATTGATAGACAAGTTCCTTGAAAATGCTATAGAATCTGAAGCAGATGCAATATCTGATGGAGTTAATGCTTATGTTCCTGCCGTAATGGAACATATTGAACTTGCAGGCATACACTCAGGAGACTCAGCATGTGTTATTCCATCAATAACCATCCCTAAAAAGCACCTGGATACTATTAGTGAATATACACGGATGATTGGCGAAAAACTTAATGTAATCGGCTTAATAAATGTCCAGTATGCTATTGCTGATGATAAAGTATATGTATTGGAAGCAAATCCAAGGGCATCGAGGACAGTACCGCTTGTATCCAAGGTATGTAATGTTCAGATGGCTAAGCTGGCAACGGAAATTATGGTACAGGGCAGAGTTCACTGCAAGCCTGTATCTCTGGACATAGCACCACGGATAATTCCTCATTATGGGGTGAAAGAAGCTGTATTCCCCTTTAATATGTTCCCGGAAGTAGACCCTGTTCTAGGACCCGAAATGCGTTCAACAGGTGAAGTGCTGGGATTGTCAAAATCATTTGGAATAGCCTTCTTTAAATCCCAGGAAGCTACCCAGAATATTCTGCCAACTTCAGGTACCGTATTAATAAGTGTAGCTGAACAGGATCGACCAGATGTACTGGAAGTAGCCCAACGCTTTAATAAGCTGGGATTCAAGATCAAAGCAACCAGAGGTACTCAAGCCTTCCTTGCTGAAAATGGAATAGAAGCTGAAATAATTAACAAACTCTTTGAAGGCAGGCCTAATATTATTGACGGTATTATGAACAGAGAAATACAACTTGTTATAAATACTCCATTAGGAAAGCGAAGCCAGGCTGACGATTCATATATAAGAAAGGCCGCCATAAAGCATAGAGTAACTTACATCACAACCCTGGCTGCAGCTCTTGCCAGTGCAAAAGGTATAGCAGCCTACCGGGAAAATTCCCTAGATAGAGATACTGTTAAATCACTACAAAGCTATCATAACGATATTAAAGAGGTATAGTTTAAAACTACTATGCCAATTTGAAAAGCATTGGTAACATAACGAAGTAGTATTAATTTACTATAACTCATGATCAAGCAGCACCTGCACTTTATAAAGTACAGGTGCTGCTTTTTGTGAAACAATGTAAGCAGATACTTAAAAGAGATAATCCGTATTGCTGCCAATATAGATTATCTCAATCATATATTACTTTTATTACTTAAACCAAATATTACTTCAATCCAAACTTTTTCACTGCTTCTTCCGGTGACATACCATGTTTTACAACTTCACAAAGTGCTTTCTGATACGCAATTGGGTCAGGCCGTTGAATGGCATTTCTTCCAAATACAACTCCTTTTGCTCCTTCCTTTATTTCTTTCTGTGCAAGAATAAGAGAGTCAACGGGATTTGGAGTAGTATGTCCACCCAATCCAAATACAGGTACCGGACATCCCTCAATTACATCAGTAAATTTATGGGTATAAAATGTTTTTATCATGTCCGCGCCAAGCTCTGCAAGTATTCTGCATCCGCGAAGAACCTGGTCATGCATTTCTTCTTGTGAAATATTATCACTGTTGTTAGGAAAACATTCGCCTATAACAGGTATACCATATTCTCTTGCTTCGTTGCAAAGCTTACCGAAAAGCTCTACATTCTCTATATCTGTTTTCTCATCACCTGTCTTTAAGGTAAGTGAAACCAAAACTATCTCAGCACCCAGTGCTACTGCATCTTTTACACTAAAAGCCTGTCTCGCATATGCCTTTGTATAACCCCACTCAAAACAGAATACCGTACTCCAGTTAAGCCTTACAATAGGCATTGGTGCGCCTTTATAAGCGAAAGCATGGCCAATATTTTTCAACATACCTGGACTTAGTAGTATACCATCTATACATGAGTCAATCTTTTCTACTGTTTTGTTTAGATTTTCCATACCAGGTATGGGACCATCCATATAACCATGGTCAATAGCGACAATTACTGCATTCTCTCCTTTTGAAAAAAGTCTGTTCATTTTGATATCTTTGCCTGTCATTATTAATTCCTCCAATTATTATTTATTAGTCCAATCGTTTTGTAATCTTTATTATTGGAACGAGTAAATGGCAAGAAAACTTGCCCTCAAAGTGTCCTAGATGCAAGAAATGCTGTTCCTCCTGCACGAGCCCGCTTTTCCGAGCAGACTTCCGAGCTCACAGCCCCAATATTCTTACAGCGTTATTATAAAAAATATCTTTTGTATCATCCCCGCTCAATCCAGTAGCATTTGCAGCACACCTGAACGCATCAATCTCTTCGTACATGAAGAAAGTCAACTTTTCCGACTCGGTTCCGTCAACTTCACGCATATGACTATCTCCAGAAACGTCCCCATATAACCCTCTTGGAATAAGATTTACATAATTTCCATTCTCACAGATTCGCCTGGTGCGCATACGAAGTATTGGCATGTCGCTTCCGAAAAGTATTCTTTTAGGTCCTACAGCCTCAATTAACCTTTCAAATACCCATTTATTTGAATTTGCACTGAAGTCAAAGACCATGTTCTTAGTATTCGAAAGTACTTCAAAAGCGTTTCCCACATCTTCGGGACAGTATGCTCTTCCTACATGAGCTACTATCAGCTTGACCTGAGGATATTTCTGTTCAATTTCAAGAAGCTGTGCAAGGTTCACAGGGTCTTTCAGCCTCTTGCTTCGGGGTATATGAAGCATAGCAACCCACCCGTGCTTATTCAATACTTCAAGCTGGTGGGGAGGCAGAAAATCGAAAATCCTAATCTCATTCTGCGGTATATAGGATTTGGAAAAATTAAGGTATACTTTGCATCCAAGAAAACCGCCTTTAATAATTTGTTCCTCAAGTTCCAGTCCGCTCCATTCCGGAACAGCCAGGGCTAATGATGGAAATCCATGTTTATCCGAGCATTCATTTATGTATTTATTTGATATGTCAATATCGAACTCAACTTTTGGATATGCAAATATTAAAGGTGTAACCTGTTTATCAGGAAACATTAAGCTGTAAGTTTCAATCAGGTCTTCTATAGAATTATCTTTTGCCACACGAGAAGGCCATGTGGCCGACCGAATTGGTGCATCCTTTGCTTTTATTCTAAATTTGTCAAGCCAAACATGGGTGTGAATATCGATAATTTTTTCAGGAAGAAAATCTTTTAACTTATCTTCATAAAATCTTTTGTCAACTGGTCTAACTTCAAATAACCTGCTCATCAGTAACCTCCCAGACGTCAAATCTTAATTATTTCATTCTTATTAGCATTACTTTTTCTAAAATAGTATATAGGGGGTGCATTTTTTTATATGAAGAAATTATTGGTAAGGGGCATAAGTGGAAGATGCTGTAGAGCCTTTTAATCTGAGTGAAGGAACAGCAAAATCAGTGTTTGAGCAAAATAACTACAACTATCAAATTATTATTTATCAAGTTGTTTTGTGAGTTTGATTTTGCCCGTAGCTGAATTTAAAGGCTCTAAGCACCGTAACGACAGCCCCTGGTAAATATTTCTTCATATTTAGAAAATGCACTCCATATAGGCATATCAATTAAATATTTTGTTGTAATACTCTTCTATAAACTTTATTCCCTGCTTATACATGGCGTATTTTTCTCTGTAAAATTCGCTTTTATTTTTATCAGCTTCTGTAAGAATTTCTTCTCTCATTATGCTGGTATATCCGTCTCTGTAATCAGGAAATATTCCACATCCTACACCTGCAATTATTGCTGCACCAATACAAGCCGCCTCAGTTTCTTTGAACCTAAGTACAGGAGCACCTGTTACATTGGCAATTATTTCCGTCCATAGATTGCTCTTGCTGCCCCCGCCTAGCATCCTCAGATGTCCAGTTTTACAACCTTTATTTCTAAATTCTTCAATTGCATGGTTAATTTCAAAAGCAACACCTTCCATAATTGCCAATGCCATATCATATCTGTCATGTTCCAGTCCCAGGCCCATTAGTGATGCTTTCACATTCGGGTTATAGTTAGGGTATCCCGACCCATTAAAATATGGGTAGAAAAAAACATTTTCAGCTCGCTTCATTAAGAGTGAAGCTTTGTTATCGATATCCCTAAAACTCTCACTTGCAAAATTATCCTTGAACCACTCCATAGATACTCCACCTGTTGGAACAGAGACCAGTCCTCCCCATAAGTTGTTTACTATATGCCTCCCTGGTGCAATATATGTATCCAGGTCAAATACAGGCTGTTTGAATGTACCCAGAAGAACCCAGGCAGTACCTGTAGACAGAAAAAGTTCACCTTCTTCTATGGCACCTGCTCCAACGGCTGCACAGTACTGATCATGTCCTCCATTAATTACTTTTACAGTAGTTCCAAGGCCCAACTCTTCAGCCGCACTTGCAGCTAATTCCCCAACTGCAAGTCCTGGTTCCATGACTTCAGCAAGTTTTTTTTCATTAATTCCTGCTGCACTCAACAGCTCTTCATCCCATAATCCACGGTTGATATCTATAAGGTGGGTCATTGCTCCATTAGTAGGATCAATCACATATCTGCCAGTAAGTTTGAAATTTATGAAATCGAGAGTTGAAAGGAACTTATATGTCCCCTCAAATAGGTCTGAAGCATTTTCCTTCAGCCATTTGATCTGTATCAGATTTCCCCCGGGTGAAAGCTTCCAGCCTGTCTTTTTATAATAAAATTCACCAGGATGCAAATTCAGCAAATCATTCTGTTGATCAATTCCGCGTTTATCCATCCACACTATAACATTTGATAGAGGGTTTCCTTCTTTATCTACAGGTACAAGGCTTCCTCCCTGTGATGAAATAGATAAAGCCAGAATATTATATCTGTCATTTACATCTTGTATACATTCCTTTACGGTTTCAACCAGAGAATTCCACCAATCCTCAGCTTTCTGCTCTACCATATTTCTACCGGACTTTATAATCCCATAACCTCTATATGCACTTTTCAGAACAATACCTTTATCATTAATAAGCATTGCTTTAGTTCCGGTTGTACCTACATCTATTCCTATTACATACATTTTTATACCCCCTGTGTGAGTCGATAAGCTAAAATCAGTGCTTGAACAAAATTATCACAACTATTATTTATTCAAGTTGTTTTGTGAGTTTGATTTTGTTCACATCTAAATCTAAAGGCTTTAAGCTCTGCAACGACAGCCTCTGGTAATTACTTCTTTGTATTCAATAAATGAACTCACTCCTCATCTCATTATACCTGCCTTACTTCTACACCTTTTTCTTTTATCTCATTAATTTCATCCTCATTGGCATTTTTATTGGTAACTATTACATCAACATTTTCCAGTGGAGAGATATGTGCAAAGCTCGTCCTTCCCACTTTTGTATAATCTCCAACAACAATTGTCTTATTAGCACGGGCAATCATTTGTCTGTTAATTTCCGCTTCAAGATAATGATATGTGGAAATTCCATCTTCAGAATTTATCCCATCAACGGAAAGTATAAACTTATCAGCTTTATATCTTTTTACCTGATTAATAACATCATCCCCATAGGTAAACTGGTCCCGGGGTTCCAAAATTCCTCCCAGCAGTATAATATTAAAATCTCTCAAATTGGCAGATTCCTGTGAGAAGTAAATGGCGTTGGTTACTATCGTAAGGTTTTTAGCATTTTTTAGTTCTTCCAGAACATACAGCGTGGTGGTTCCGGAACTAATCATTAACGTGTCATCATCAGAAATCATAGAAGCAACTTCAGCAGCAATTCTCCGCTTTTCTTCCGCATTTGCTTTCATTCTATCTGAAATAGACATCCTATAATAAGCCCTATAAGTACTTACCGCACCACCATGTACGCGCTCCAGAAGTCCCATGCTTTCAAGCTTGGCCAAGTCACTCCTTATTGTTACCTCTGAAATCTCAAACAATCTGCTTAATTGATTTACTTTAACTTTACCCTGTCTGGTCAGTATTTCCAATATTTTGTTCCTTCGTTCTTCAGTTCCATATTCTATAAGTTTTTCATCTTCCATAACAATAATTTACCTCATATAACCAGCAATATTATTTTTAACATTTTAATATTTTTAACATTTATATAATTAAATATTTTATTATTTAATTATAATTATTACATATATAATTGCAACACTGACCTCTTAACTTATCTTAACTTATCTTAACTTACTTTTCACTTACAGCTCAATCCAGGATTTTTTCTGGTCCGACTCATATGCCTTTTCCATAACATGCTGGATATATGCACCCTCCCAAAATGATGGACTGGCCTGCCTCTTTTCGTATACGCATGAAAGGAAATTGTAAAGACTGTGGACATGTCCTCTTATCCAGCCTATTGAAAACTTGGAACTTGGAAAATCTCCACCGGGTTTTTTGAAGCGCTGTACACATTCTATTTTTGTATATCCCTTTAATCCGCCATAATGAGCATCAGGTAAAGTATTATCATAATACTCCAGCCAATTGGGTTCCATAAGATTGAACCTGATTGCACCCTTGTCTCCATGAATTTCGAATCTTAATTCATCATTGGTGCCGGTAGCTATTTTAGAGGCTTCAATTGTACCAATTCCGCCGCTTTTCATCTTCACCATCATAAATGCAACATCATCAGCTTCAATTTTAACCATATTTCCACTTTTATCAGGTCTTTCAGGATATATTATTTTAGTTTCTGCAAATAATGATGAATATTCTCCGAGGAGATAGTACATAACATCAAGTACATGAGACCCCAGATCGAATAGTACTCCGCCTCCTCCAAACTTCTTTTCCTGTTTCCATCCAATGGGCTTCTTCGAGTCTACTGACCCCGAATGCAGGTAACATGCCCTGAAAGACATAATTTTTCCGATTTTCCCTTCATCAATAAGTTCCTTAGCTCTCATTGTGGCCGGGAAAAACCTATACTGCAGTGCCATCTGGGTTATAACATCATATTGGTCAAGTACATCTGTTATTTCTTTTGTTTCTTCATAGCTTACAGCCAAAGGCTTGTCGCAGTATACGTTTTTACCTGACTTTAATGCTTTTAGAACAGCTTCTTTGTGATATATGTTAGGAGTACATATATCAACTACATTTATATCCTCTCTTGAGAAAATATCGTCAGGATTGCTCGTTGCAAATTCAAAATCAAGACTCTCCTTTGCTTTCTGTGCAACTTCAGGTACTGCATCACATACTCCTACCAGCTTTATTTTAAAAGGCAGATTACTGTAGTATAACGGAATTGTTTTATAACCATATGCATGAGTTTTGCCCATAAACCCAAATCCAACTATACCAACTCTGATTTCATCCATTTTTCTTCCCCCTTGTTCCGTTCAGGTTAAATTATTTTATAAAGCAAAGGGACACTCCTTTCCATATATTAGGTCACAAGTTGGGAGACACATCTCCGCAAATGAAGAAGTGTCGAGAAGTGTCCCCGATAGAAGTGTCCCCGATAAATTCGTATTAATTTAATATCCCAATTCCTTCTCTACTTCCCCAACTGCCTCATCAATAATGTCAAGTCCCTTTAATGCCAGATCATCATCCATAATCAATGGAGGTGACAACCTCAATATATGACCGGCCGGTACCCATGCAAGGCCTTTCGAAAATGCCCTCTGGTAAACCAGTTTTCCTGCTTCATCGAAGGGTTCTTTTGTACTTTTGTCTTTTACAAGTTCCATAGCAAGGAGACAGCCCTTACCTCTTACATCGCCAATGATTTTATGTTCTTCCTTCATTTTGTTCATTCTATTAAGGAATACTTCTCCAAGATGTGCTGATCTTTCACAAAGATTTTCATCTTCAATAACTTCAATAGAAGCCAGGGCAGCAGCGCATGCCATTGGATTTCCGCCATAACTTGATGATGCTGAAATTTTCTCTATGTTGTCCTTATATTTATCACTTACGCACATTGCTGTAACCGGGAAGCCATTTCCAAAACCTTTACCTAATGTCGTAATATCAGGAGTTACATTCCAGTGTTCCATACAGAACATTTTACCTGTTCTCCCCATACATGTAAGTACCTCATCTGCAAAAAGCAGCATGCCATATTTATCACATAATTGTCTTAATTTTGGCATAAAATCATCAGGAGGAACTACAGAACCGCCCCAACCCTGTATCGGTTCCAGGACGATAGCAGCAACCTGACCGGTTGTTTCATTCTTTATCACATTTTCCAGATGTTCAACACAGAAACAATTACATTCAGGATGCTTCATCTTGAAAGGGCACCTATAGCAGTTAGGCCTTGGAGCCAGGAAAAAACCCGGAGCTCTCATACCCTGACTTTTGTCAACACCGGCACAACTTACTGCTCCCATTGTTTTCCCATGGAAATCTCTCCAGAAGGATACAAACTCAAATTTACCGGTAGCAGCTCTTGCACATCTTAAACCCGCTTCCACTGCTGTTGTTCCCGAGTCATAAAGTTGAATACCCTTCAAATCCCCCATTGTTATGGAAGCCAGCTTTTCAAGAAGCTTCATTTTTATTTCGGTAGTAAAATCGTGACAGTTCATTAATTTATTTGCATATGTAGCAACTGCTTCACTAATTTTGGGATGACAATGCCCCAATCCTGTTACATATATACCAGATGAAAAGTCAATAAATACATTACCGTCCACATCAGTTAAAGTACAGCCCTTACCTGAATCGAACACTACCGGAAACAATCTTACCTGGCTGGAATATCCTTTCATATACTTTGCTGCTCTGGAATGCATCTCCCTTGATTTAGGTCCTGGAAGTTCAGTTTTAATTGCTGGTAATGATTTTGCATCTACCTCTGCCCAATTTTTATCATACATTTTTAACTCTTTGCCACTGAAAATATAGATAGTGGTAAATCCCCATCTGTTTTTATGTTTGCTTTTAACTTTTACTCTGCATATTTCGAAATTCCTAATGAAGATCCTGTACTTATTATACTTGCATATCTATATTTTTTTGCAGATTTCATGGCATCCCCTTTCTTTTTGTTTGTTTTCATATTTTCTGGATAAGCGTCTCTGCTCACGCTTAAGTTTATTTACCAGTTTTTGGCTTTCTTTATTTAATTATTATTTTTTATACCATAAATAACTACTGCTAATTTTTTAATACTCCATTAAAATTTAACAATACCTATATTATCTACACTCCCTTACCCTGTAGATATGTCCCTTTATCCTTTACCCTTAATACTCTTTTCCCAAGTATCTCTTACCTTATCATATACATTGTCAGGTATATCAGGACTTCCAAAAGAGCAGTTGGGCGCAGTATTATCACCCGCTACTTCCGGGTCGGTACACCAGTTATCGTTTCTATATTTTTCTCTTATAGTTTTATCTCGGAAATCAGGTACTGCAATTGGTATATTTCCATTGCAAATTGAACGGTATGCAAGAATTCCAGGAATGCCCATATCAAGAGCCTGGTAAATATCTATACACTCTTCTCCATCCGAACGTCCAAGAATTCTCTCAAGGAAATAATGAACTGTATAGAAATCACTCCCTCCATGCCCCAATGTCCTTTTTGCCAACTCAGAAGCTGCTCTTGGTGCAGGACTGTAGCTGGTTTCATACGGTGTCAGGTTGTTCCCTTCTTTAAATACATTGATTCTGGATATTCCTTCATGCCATCGGTCTGTTTCCATCATACCTTTTTTACCATATATAGAATACCAGATAGATCCCGGTTCCCTCTTCAGATTACCATGCAAACTCTTGGCAGTTGCACCGTTATTCATCTGCATAACTATCATTCCTGATGTTCCACCCTTGTATCCCAATGCTGCCATGTTCTCTACATTTGGAGTTTCAAAGCCAACAACAACGACAGGTCTGGTTCCGGTTACAGTTATGATTGGGCCAATGCTGTGAGTACAATAGTAAGTTGAATACATATTATTTCTCCAATGTCTTTTGTCTCCATAAGTTATTGAAGGCCATATGGACTCACAGTCATGTACATATTCACCCTCGCCGTGCATAAACTCCCCAATTTCGCCAAGCCTGTACAATCTTTTCATCTCCTGGGTTGCAGGGAAATAACAGTAGTTTTCAGCATATGAATATATGTTTCCGCTTTTTTCCACTGCTTCTACAAGCATTACTGCTTCTGCAAGTGTCTGGACAGGAAGCACTTCACTTAACACATGCCTTCCTGATAATAGAAATTTTGCAGCATACGGAGCATGTTGATTGGCATAATTGGCTAACACTACAGCATCCATATCATGATTAAAGAACTCATTGAAGTGGGAATACAGTGAAATTTTTGAATCAGAATCCCTTGCTATCTTCTCGCATTTTCCCTGCAGGTATTCTGATTTGTCACAAATAGCAACCAGTTCTGCATCCGGATGATTTGCCAGCACGTTAATCATCGTCATTCCCCGTCTGGCACCGAATACACCTACTTTAATTTTTTTCTGTGAAACATTCATTGGAGAACCTCCTCATTACTACTTTCCAGTTTTCAGTTTCCAGATTTAATTTAGTATCAGTACATTATTAGTATACAGTATTTGTTTTTATGCTTTTGTTTCGTTTACATTTCGGTTCTATTATATTGTATTTCATTTTCCTTGTCAATATGTTTCACTTTTTTCGAGGAATACTTTATCCTTTATTTATTTTTTATTAATTGGCCTGGATTCTATGTTAAAAAAGGCACAGTATAACAATTTTCATTGCGTATCGCAGCGGTTAGCTGCAAACAAATAAGCATGCGCTGCGATAAATTAAGGTACTATATATTCTCAAAAAGTGCCATGTAACGCTTATACTACATAGCTTTGAGCAAAAAAGTTTGTTTTTTTTGTTAACTTTTTGAGAATAATAGTATAACTGTGCCAACGCTATACCTTTATATACAACAACTTTCTTTTGAATTTATGTCTTTCAGTTATCATGATATGTTCATGATAACTTGTGATTGCATATTTTACATAAGGGCTATATTATACATTATTTTTTTACTGAACAACTATAGATAACGTACAAAAGAAACTACATTACAAAAGTTTTGTACGCTTATGTTACATTAATGAGCACGCAAAAATTTAATTTATTCCATGTAGAATCATTTTTGCGTTATATATACATTATTCCTCAGTTACACCTATTTCCAGAGTAAACTCTCTTATCACGCCAGGTTCTATATATTCAAGAGTCTCATTTTCCTCTTCTTCAGCCAGTCCCATTGCATAATTATTGCAGGGCTCCAAGCCCAGAACATAATCTCCTGCTTTGAGATGCTTCCACTCCATAAAATTCCACAATTCATTTTTATTAAATTTTATAGAAACGCATGTTTTTAGTTTCCTATTTAGCAACCTGCATATAGCATAGCCATTTTCATCGGTCTCCAGATTGTGATAAAACATTTTACTTGTGTATTCTACAGAAGGATTGTCAAACCTGTTATAATTAAGCAAATCAGCTTCAGATGTCTCCACCCCCGGCTTTATTTCCTTTGATGATACAAGTAATTCCGTATCTTTTCCAATTAGAGGATAACCGAAGTTCATATGGTAAATAATCATTAGGGGTACCTTCTCAAACCCATTATTTTCAACAACATCATGGATTATAATTTTATTCTCCCCAAGCTTGGATGTTATAGTTCTTGTCATTTGAAGATTCTCTTTATATAGCTGAGCTTCATTTAAAATACCTCTGATACCCATTACCAGTTCATCATTTTCCCAGTTATAAATTATCCCGGTTTTTTCAGAAGGAACATTGGAAACTTTTCCATGAGGACTGAACTTCCTGTCATGATACATGCATCCCTTTCCAGCCTGCATCAATCCACATGTAGTCAGCAGTCCTCCGTAAAAACTTTCGCCCCATGTTGTTTTATCTGTACAGAAATATTCCGGAGATATTACACCGGATTTGCTAATGAACCCCAGGGGAACACCTTTAAATTCAGCCCAAGCGATATCCATCCCCCTGTCAGGCAAAACCGTATAATTCAAACCTCCCCCGGTCCTTATATCAACTGCAGACATGCCCTTTGCTCTTCCGTCGGCCATTATATATGATCTTGGACCACAGATTTGCGATAAGCTGCCTACTCTCTCAAATATCTGCCTTTTGTCAAGAACTTCATTAAAAAGTGTTGGCACTATGTAAACGCCTGCCTTTCATATTACATTGCATTAGGTGTCGCATTGCATAAGACATTGAACATTCAAATGCTCGAATTATTCAACTAATCCTGAACGTTCTATTCCTTCCATAAATTGTCGCTGTAAAAATAAATAAGCAAGCAGTAAAGGTAATACTGTAAGAAACGTTCCAGCCATAATTACTCCCTCATTATAAAAAATAGCTGCCATCATATCATCAGGTTGTAAACTTTTTAACGTATCATACATTTTGGGCAGCATTGTAGGTAAAAACCATTTCTTACTGCTTGTTAAATATAGAGTAGCTTCAAAGCTATCATTCCAATGCCATATCATGGATAATACTGAGCTTACTAATATTGGAGCCTTTGCTACGGGAAAGATTATGCGCCAAAATGTCTGTATACATCCACATCCATCTATTAGAGCGGCATTCTCTAAGTCTTTTGGAAGACCTAAAAAGAATTGTCTGAATATGAATATATATAATCCGCCGCGTAACCCAAATCCTAAAAAAGATGGTACAATCAGGGGTAAGTACGTATTTATCCATCTAAATTTAGAATACTGAATGTATAAAGGAGTTACAAGGACTTCCGGTGGGATTATAATTGATAATAATACGAACATAAATAAAAAGTCTCTCCCCTTAAATTTGAACCTTGAATAACCGTATGCTATATATGAGCATGAGATATTGTGTCCAATTACACATAGTACAGTCACAAAAATGGAATTTTTTAAATACGTAAAATATTTAAGAGCACCACTAGCCACCAGGTAATTTGACCAATAAATAGTCTTAGGTATCCAGCGGACAGTTATATCTATTAAATCATCAGGCGATTTTAGAGAAGTTACAATCATATAAAGAAATGGAAATATAAATACTAGCCCCAGTCCAAATAATAAAATATATATCCCTAAACGATATATAAAATTGCTCCAGTATTTTATTCTTTTTATTTTAATAAAGAAGTACGATAATTTATATGAACTTCCTTCCCTTTTCAATTCCTTTAATTTTCTCATAAATACACCTCTTTTACCTTTCATATGAACTATGTATAAATAGCTTCGATAAAATAAACATTAATATTATCATAATAAAAATAAATATGAAATAGATCCATCCCATTGCTGCACCATATTCCAGATTGAATTGTTTAATACTTACATTTACCAGATAAGTTACAATCGGGTTATTTATATCCGTAAATGAGTCAACTAATGTATAAACAACATTTAATAGTATTATTGGTGATATCATAGGCAGGGTTATTTTCCAGAACATTTCCCATTCTGTCGCAGAATCACAGCGTGCAGCTTCATACAATGATTTTGAAATACTTTGCAATCCTGAAAGGAAAAGTAATATCTGTACTCCTGATTTCCATAAAAGCAAGGTTATAAGATTTAGATAGTTTTGGATTATTGCAGAAAAATTGGAGCCCAGGTATTGTAAAACTTGCTGTGGTAGCAGAATTATTTTTGATAAATCAATTACCTGTTGCTGCACTCCCATATCAATCAATTCCTGCATAATAAATCCGGATCCCAGAACAACAGGTAAAAAGAATATCTCCCTAAAAAATGCTCTGAACTTTATTTTTTTATTAAGAAGTATTGCAATAAATAACGAAAAAACAATTATAATAGGTGTATTGACCAGTGTGCTTTTAACAACACTAATAAACATAGGCACAAAATTAATATCCCAAACAAATGCCTTAATATAATTTGCTGCACCCACCCATTCCATTTTGAAACCTTTAATACTGGTAATTTTACTAAAACTAAGATGTATTGATTGTACTAAAGGGTATACAAAAAAAAGTAAGAATCCAATAATCCACGGAAAGACAAATAAATACCCTTGAGATACTCGGAGTGTTCTACCTCTTAGCGATATTCTGCGATTGTTCATCTTTCTTCACCCCTCCTGTCTACAACTAAATAATCCAGTGCTTTTATTTTGTGTTCGTTAATGCTGGCTTCCTGTTCGTTATAATTAACATATACGACACTGCCATCTTCGTAGGTTATACTGTATAAACCCTGATTTAGCTTTTTATGTTCAATTATGTTTTTCGACCAGATATCTCCTAATCTTTCGTTGAACTCTTTATAAATATCTACTGCTGTTTTAACCCAGTCTTCATAACAAGAGGAAAAGTTTTTATTATAATCCGTATACCGTAGAAGCTCAGCTTCATTATATGTTAATTCAAAATATGGCATACACCCATATTCCACCCATTTGAGTTTTTCTCTTGGGTAATCATAAAATAAATTTGCAGGGTTAGAAGAAGTATAAGGGATAAGACCATGTACCACCATTTGATAAAATGGTACCTGTTCACTTGTTATGAAATAACCTGTATCCTCTACAGGAATATTGCAAAGCCTATTTGCATACGGCAAAATATAAGCATTACCTCCATGGACAGCAGTAAATCCAAGTTTATTACTTGACTCCTCAATCATCTTACACCAATAATCAGCCGTGTTCTGCCTAATTACAGGATATTTTATATTATAGTCATAATACAATAGCTGCCCTACCTTTTCCAATTGCAACCCATTGATCCTGTATTTATTAATGTCAAATAAATAATTTCTAAACTTTTCAAAGGCATTTACGGGGTTATAAAGGAAATATTCCTTTTTCCGATCAGTTACAACCATCTTATACATTTGATAGGCAATATCATATCTTCCTACAAATGTCCCAGCTCCTTTTTGCAAATTAAAGAAATTATCTTGAAGCAATAGCTGTATATCGTTTTCCGAAGTATACTCAACCAAACGTTTAAGACCTGAACTCCCGCCTAATAGCCTATTAGGTGGTAAATGTGCATTTAGTATCCCATACCCGTTTTTTGTCCATCCCTTTAAGCTAACCTGAATTCTATCAATCCCTTGATTTTTAAAAGTATCCAGTATCTCCTGTGCCTGATCAAAGGTTGTCATAGCTATATATCTATCAAACAGCAAATTTCTTTCTTTTATACCCATAAATAACTCTAATGCCAGTGGAATATCTTCTTGAACACTAATATTTCTTTTGATTCCATTGCTTTCTATTAAATAATTCCTATATACGTTTGCCATTCCACTGTAGCCAGCCTCATCATGATTAAGAAAAATATATCTTACTGAATGATCAGCTTTGATTATCTCTTTTTCGACCTTGCTTGCATTCTCTACATTAGGTCTTGGATCCTTAAATGAGCGTCTATAAGTAAACTCAGGATATATTCTATTAAGATTTACTATATGACCACTGGGGCAAAGATTTATAGCTGTATCACATGCTCCATCTTCTATAATAGCAAGATATCCACTGTTTCCGATTATCATTCCGAAAACCGGTAACATTGCCTGCTCCTGCTTTTTTTGTTCATACGCCTCATAGCTATCAATATCAACTTTATCCGTTCCATATACAAACCATCTATATTTATTTGCATATATATTGGGATTTTCACCAAAATGCATTATAGCACCACAACCATCCGGATAAAATATATAACCGTTTTCATTATCATCTGCTGCTCCAAAAAAAGGCATTAATTCAATATTCATCAAACCGTATTTCCCGGTTTCTTTTATTTTTTCCACTGGTACTTTAGCATATAGCGAATTATCATCTATCCAAATGTCCACTGTTGCATTTATCCCCAGTTTCGTAAAATTATAACTTATGCTAATACCATTTTCTATATCTTTCTCACTAACCTCAGATTCTTCCAAAACAGAGTTACTTAATTTACTGCTTTCTTTTGATTCATTTTTAAAATCATTATACGTAAAACTAAATAATGATTGCATAGATGTCCGGGTAAAAGCATTAATATTTTCCGTCCCATGCTTTTCCTGGTTCGCCATTGAAAACCAAATATCTCCGCTTCTTTTATCATGCACCATAATACTATGATTTTCATAAGAATAATATAATTCCAGGTATTTAGTTTCACTTATTATTTTGTATTCTTTATATTTCTCTTTATCTATTACTTGGGACCCAAAAACTGTGCTTCGCACTCCTATAATAAAAATAATACAGAGAATTATTGTAATTATCATCGCAATTACCTTGGATTTCATACTATTAT
>DAOSDD010000070.1:0-17952 GCA_035362115.1 Clostridiales bacterium
ATATCAATGCCAGCAGTTCTTAACGCATCCGAGATTTTAACCATCATATTAAATATTTTTTCTTTTCCTGATTTTTTAATTCCTTCCCTCATTCTCCGGTAAATAGCTTCCAATATAGCAGGAACTGCTACCAGGAGAGTAACATTATATTCCTTAAGGTTCTGTGCTATATATCTTATTCCATCACAATAAGCTATACATACCCCTCTATACACCATATAGATTAGTCCTGCAGTGTTTTCAAATGTGTGATGCAATGGCAATAATGACAGGTGTACATCACCAGGCCCTGCATGAATAACAGATGAAATTGCTTTGATATTACTGACTATGTTTGAATGAGAGAGCATTACACCCTTTGATAAATTCGTAGTACCTGATGTAAATAGCAATATAGACATATTACTTCTGTCAATTGGAGCATTTGTAAATGACCGGTTTCCATTTTCAAACAAAACCTTTCCTTTTTTTATGAGATCAGGTAATGTAAGAAATCTGGAATCTCCTTCAGCAGAAATACTCTCCATGCAAATATAGTATTTAACTCTGTTGTTCGACTTTGCAATAGTCATCATCATATTATGATAGGCAGGACTATAGAAAACAGCGTCAACCTTGCCCCTTATAATAAGGTTTTCAACTTCATTTTGAGGAAGATATTTATCTAAGGGAACAACTACTCCTGTCCCATTAACAACTGAAAAATAGCATACACCCCACTCATACCTGTTCTCACTAATAATTGATATATGTGTTCCTTTCAGTCCAAGTGAAATAAGAGCAGTGCCAAGATAATCAATATCTTTATCAAATTGCGCATATGTCCGTCCTGTAATTATACCGTTCTTATCTTTAAATTTGAAACCTATTAAATTCCCATACTTGATAGTGCTGTCCTTTATAACATCCCGCAGGTCGTTTATCTCATTGGGTTTATAATATCCAAGACCTTCAACAACCCGTAATCCATTTTTATCCGAAATATTAATGCCTGCAGCCTTTTTCACCATTCTCACTTCTCCCCCGCTATTTGCATAATAAAAAGTTTTCATTAATATTATATGATAATATATTAAATATAATGTTATCAGGTATTATCATCTGGTAATAATTATACTCGCTTTTGCAGAGAAAATCAAGTACTCATTTTTAATCGTACTACTCCAAATTCTTTTTATATTCCTCATTGGATACCTGATCCATATCATCCACAATACCCTGTTTATCTGTTTTGTTTGTATAAAAATCTTCATAATCGTGATAACCGCCCATATCCTGCGGAGTGTCGGAAGAACCGTATTTCATAAGATCGTTAAGTATATCCAGACCTTCATATTCGTCATCTTCCTGCTTATTTAAGTATTTTCTTCCCATAGGGGCATCAAGCACCAATTCCTCATTTGGACGCATGTTCCTTATTATCTCCTGATCAGGTCTTTTTTCTTCCTCACATTCTAGGCATAAACGTGTATATGGAATAGCCTTAAGCCTGTTTTCATCAATTTCCTTTCCACATAATTCACATGATCCGTATGCCCCATTCTCAATTTTCTCTAATGCATTACGCACCTCTCCAAGGAGATTCTCCTGATGAATCATTAAAGCATTATTTAAGCCCAGTGTATATAACTGCGTGCTTGTATCTGCAGGATGATTATCATAATTTGATAGTTCAGTTGGATAGTTTGCCTCCTGATCAGCTGTTCTATTTTCATTCATGGTCTTTATGGTTTCTTCAGCATTCTTGCCAAATTCCTTTAATTTATTTTTAAAAAAATCTATATTTTTCATTGTATTATTTCCCTCCATTACAGTGTTCACATATAGTGTATAGTATCCATTTTGTATAAAATTATTAATGCATACATCCTTAAGGGGTGCATTTAATTTATTTGAAGAAAATATTGGTAAGGGGCATAAGTGAAAGTGCTGTAGAGCCTTTTAATCTGAGTGGAGGAAGAGCAAAATCAGTGTTTGAACAAAATAATTACAATTCTTTTATTCAGATTATTTTGTGAGTTTGATTTTGCCCGTAGCTGAATTTAAAGGCTCTAAGCACTGTAACGACAGCCCCTGGTAAATATTTCTTCAAATTCAGTAAATGCACCCCATCTTTCACATCATCCTTGATTTTTACTGAAATTGGGGTACAATATCTTATATACTATGAATTTGGGAGGTATTTTATGGAATTAAGAGCTGACATTGGCGTTTTCGGTGGTTCAGGTTTTTATTCATTTCTTGACAAAGTTGAAGAAATTAAATTAGATACTCCATATGGTAGTCCCAGTGATTCTATTGCCGTGGCTGTTTACGAGGGTAAAAGAATAGCGTTTCTGCCCCGTCACGGGAAAAATCATCAGTATCCCCCTCACATGATACCATATAGAGCAAATTTATACGCAATGAAGAAGCTTGGCGTAAAGAAAATAATTGCGCCTACTGCCGCAGGAAGTTTGCAACCCTATATAAAACCGGGGGATTTCGTGATTTCCGACCAGTTTATTGACAGGACAAGCGGCCGTAAAGACACCTTTTTTGACGGTCCGGAAACAAAGCATCCAAGTGCTGCATACCCTTATTGCCCGGAGCTCAGAAAACTTGCAATTGAAACAGGAAAGAATATCGGTATTACTATTCATGAAAAAGGAACTGTTGTTGTAATTCAAGGTCCAAGATTTTCTACTGTTGCAGAAAGCCGCTGGTTCAGCAAAATGGGGTGGGAAGTAATAAACATGACCCAATACCCTGAATGCTATCTGGCTAAAGAACTTGGAATATGTTATGCGAATATTGCATTAATAACTGATTATGATGCAGGTCTGGAAGGACATGATGACATTAAACCTGTTACCCATGAAGAGGTTTTAAAAGTTTTTGATGCAAACAATGAAAAAGTTAAAAAAATGTTATTTGAAATGATTAAAAAGATAGATTTGGTGCATTGCAATTGCAATTGTGGGGAGGAATAGCATGCGACCATTGGAATATAAGGACGGAGTCCTAAAACTGATTGATCAGACAAGGCTTCCGGGGGAAGTTGTCTGGGTAGAATGCAGAACTTATAATGATGCTGCAAAAGCTATCAAAGATATGATTGTCAGGGGAGCACCTGCTATTGGGGTATCAGCAGCCTATGGGACAGCTATAGGCGCCCTGTCTATAGATACAGATTCAAAGGATGTTTTCTTTGGTGAGCTTAAAAATATATGTGATACCATAAGTAAAACCCGTCCTACTGCAGTAAACTTATTCTGGGCGATTGATAGAGTATATAAAAAAGCTCTTGTAAATAAAAATAAAGCAATTGATGAAATAAAAAGTGTTATTATGAATGAAGCCTGCCTAATGGATCAGGAGGATGTTGAAACAAATAAGAGAATTGGCCGTTATGGAAAATCGTTAATTAAAGAAGAGTCAACAGTTCTTACACATTGCAATGCAGGTGCTCTGGCAACATGTGACTATGGAACAGCCCTTGGCGTTATTAGAGCAGCACATGAATCAGGTAAAAAAATACAGGTGTTCGCTGATGAAACCAGGCCCTATCTTCAAGGTGCCAGACTGACGGCTTGGGAACTTATGCAGGATGGCATACCTGTCACCCTCATATGCGATAATATGGCAGGTCATTTCATGAAAGAAGGCTTAATTGATTGCATAATTGTAGGTGCAGATCGTATTGCAGTTAATGGAGATACGGCAAACAAAATTGGCACCTATTCTCTTTCCGTTCTTGCTAAAGAAAATGATATACCTTTTTATGTGGCAGCGCCTGTATCAACAATTGATTTTTCAATAAAAACAGGGGAAAGCATTCCCATAGAAGAAAGAAACGCTGAGGAAGTAACCCATATAAAAGGAATTCCTATTGCACCTGTAGGAGTTAAGGTAAGAAACCCGGCTTTTGATGTTACACCCAATAAGTATATAACTGCAATAATAACAGATAAAGGAGTAGTTTATCCGCCCTTTGATACTAATTTACCGGAACTTAAGATGTAATATGATTAGATATTAAGTAAACAGAATTAATGTTATATGCCACTCTTGATGGTTCTTTAGAAATTATTTGCATCATCAGGGTGGTATTTAGCTTTAGCTTGCTTTCCGCCTTTAATTACCTTAATCTCGACCTCCTGTTTTTCAACTTTATCAGAAATACCATCTACCTTTTTTTCTAGTATTTCAATTTTTTCATATGTCTGTTTATAACCATCATATAAAGCGCTAATATCATTATGCATTTTATTTTCCAGTCTTATTATATCATGCTTGTCTGCTTTAGTATCCAGTTTCCTATCCATGTCACTCAGCCTGGTATCCATGTCACTCAGTCTGGTATCCATGTCAGCCAGCTTGGTATCCATGTCAGCCAACCTGGTGTTCATTGTTTCCATTTGTGAAGTTACTTCACTATATAATTTGGTCATTAATTCAAATGTTTTATCTTCCATGACAGAGACCTCCTTTGTTTTCTTTATTTTACCATATATTTTAAGAGCAGTCAACAGTATTTTGGTATTTATTACATTAATTGTTTATATTTGTTAGCATCATGACTATATTATATGATTATTCAATTACTTCTGATAGAACTCTTTTTATAAGATCTTCATCATCTACAAAACGCTGAACAACTTCACCGATATCTTTTGGCAGAATAAATAAGAGCTTGCCTTTTTTAATTTTTTTATCATAAAATAGTGTCTGATAAACTATTTCTCTGTCAATACCATTTACCTTTACAGGCAGCCCTGCTTTTTTTAAAGTTTCTGCAATATGGGTCGTCACGTTTTCACTAATCATACCCATGTACTGTGACATTTTGCAGGATCCTATCATTCCTACTGATACACACTCTCCATGCAGGAACGTGAATTTGGAAACACTTTCTATAGCATGCCCTATAGTATGTCCGAAATTCAGTACCGCTCTCATATCGTTTTCCTTTTCATCCTGCTCAACTACATTCCCTTTAATTGAACAGTTAATTTTACTCATATATTTAAGTACTTCTTCATCATAATTGAATATTTTATCGATGTTATTATGGATATAATAAAAAAACTTTCTGTCCTGAATAACTCCATGTTTTATTACCTCAGCCAATCCAGCCCTCATTTCTCTTACAGGAAGTGTCCTTAAAGAATTTACATTGATATAAACCAGTCTGGGTTGATAAAAAGATCCAATAATATTCTTTGCTCCCTCAAAATCTATTCCAGTCTTTCCCCCTACGCTGCTATCTGCTTGAGCCAGCAAGGTAGTCGGCACCTGAATGAAGTCAATACCCCTTAGGTATGTAGAAGCGGCAAATCCTGTAATATCACCTACAACTCCGCCGCCAAAAGCTATAAGTGCAGATTTACGATCCAGCTTCATTCTGATTAAATATCTGTATATACTTTCTAAAGTTCCAAGTTTTTTGCTGTTTTCTCCTGGCTCAAGGACATACTTCTCAGCTGAATAACCTGAAGTCTGCAATACTCGCATAAAGTCTGCAGACTGATATTTATCAACATTATGATCTGTTATTACAACCAATTTACCGTCAATTCCTGCTTTTTTAAGACATTCTCCAATGAAGCTGTAATCTGTAGTTATATATATGGGATAACTCCTATCCCCCAGTCCTATTTTTAAACTGTTCAAAACCAACACTCCTAACTTGTCACTTGCCGCTTACCACTAGCCACTTCTAATCTCTATAAGTCTACTCAAAAAAGCGGACTCGTGCAGTCCGCTTTGATAGCTCAGACTTTCCGAGCAGACTCCCAGCCTCTAGCTTCTAACTTCCAACTTCTCACCTCTTACTTCCAATTTCTCACTTCCAATATTTATCTCGCTACAGCAAACTCAACATTTTCTCCGTTTATATTCCACTCTTTGCTGTATGCTCCGCAACATCCCTCACCTTCATTTAATTGGTTTCCAAGGACCTCCTCTGCAATAAGTTCCTTATTTTTCTCAATTATTTCAACAATTTTTGCATTATTGCTGTAGAAGAATTTTATTCTGTCTTCCACTTCAAAGCCTGCTTCCTTTCTCATGGTCTGAACCTTGCTGATAATCTCTCTTACAAATCCTTCCTCAATTAGTTCAGGAGTCAGATTTGTATCCAATACTACAGTAACATTGTTCTCGTTTGTAGAAATAAATCCTTCCTTTTGACTTACTTCAACAAGAACATCACCCTCAGATAGTTCAACTTCTTCTCCATCAATATCAAATGAATACATATTGCCATCTTCAAATGTTTTCACTACTTCAAAGCCATCAGCTTCATTTAAGGCCTTCCCGATCTTTCCCACTAGTTTTCCATATTTGGGTCCAACTGTTTTCAATTGGGGTTTAAGCTTGTATTGCGTAAATCCCTTAGTATCATCAGTGAAAACTACTTCCTTTACATTCAGTTCATCTTTAACAACATCCATATACATATCCGGTAGCTGGGAATCAGCTTTTACATACATTTTACCAATAGGCTGCCTTGTTTTTATATTAGCGGTATTCCTTCCTGCACGACCAAGGACAACAATCTTCAAAACAAGAGCCATATTCTTTTCGAGTTCTTCATTAATATACTCTTCCTTGTATTTAGGGAAATTACACAAATGAATACTTTCCGGTGCACATGCATCAATACTTCCAACCAGGTTCTGATAAATTTCCTCAGCCATAAACGGAACAAATGGTGCTGATACCTTTATTAATGTATCAAGTACTGTATAAAGAGTCATATAGGCATTTATTTTGTCCTGTTCCATTCCATTGCCCCAGAAACGTTCTCTGCTTCTTCTTACATACCAATTGCTTAAATCATCAGTAAATTCCTGGATAGCTCTCCCTGCTTCAGTAATACGGTAATTTTCCAAGCTTTTGTCAACATTTTTTATCAGTGAATGCAATCTTGACAAAACCCATTTATCCATAACTGATAGCTTGTCATATTCCAGCTTATATTTTGTTGGGTCGAATTTATCAATATTGGCGTACAGTATATAGAATGCATAGGTATTCCATAATGTACCCATGAATTTTCTCTGCGCTTCGTTTACTGCATCTTCATAAAAGCGGCTGGGAAGCCAGGGGGCACTTCCAGTATAAAAATACCAGCGTATTGCATCTGCACCCTGTTTGTCGAGTACAGTCCATGGGTCAACAACATTACCCTTATGCTTGCTCATTTTCTGTCCGTCCTTATCCTGAACCAATCCTAGTACAATACAGTTCTTATATGCAGGCTCATCAAAGAGGAGTGTTGATATAGCATGCAGAGTATAGAACCATCCCCTGGTTTGGTCAAGAGCTTCACTTATAAAGTCCGCAGGGAAATTTTCATCAAACAGCTCTTTGTTTTCAAAAGGATAATGCCATTGGGCAAATGGCATTGCACCAGAATCAAACCAGCAGTCAATTACTTCGGAAACTCTTCTCATTTTATTGGAACCGCATTTTGGGCACTTAAGGAAAACATTATCTATATATGGCTTGTGAAGTTCAATATCATCTGGAACATTTTCGCCCATTTCCTTCAATTCTGCTATGCTGCCAATCATGTGCCTGTGTCCGCATTCACATTCCCATATGGGAAGGGGTGTGCCCCAATACCTTTCACGGCTTAAAGCCCAATCAATATTGCTTTCAAGGAAATTGCCAAATCTGCCGTCTCTGATATTTTCTGGGAGCCAATTAATCTTTTGATTATTCCGGAGCATATTTTCCTTAATATCAGTTGTCTTTATATACCAGGTACTCCTTGCATAATAGAGTAAAGGTGTATCACATCTCCAGCAAAAAGGATATGAGTGTTCATAATCAATGGATTTATAAAGCAGGTTTCTCCCATCCAGATTCTTTATTATCTCCGGGTCTGCATCTTTTACAAACACATCTTTCCATGGGGTTACAGAATCAACAAACCTGCCCTGCTCATTAACAAGTTGAACAAATGGAAGGTCATATTTCCGGCCTACTCTGGCATCATCTTCACCAAAAGCAGGTGCAGTATGAACAATACCGGTACCATCCGTAAGCGTAACGAAATCATCAGCTACTACAAAGTATGCCTTTTTTTCCAGGGTATCCAGTGCAAAATCAAACAATGGTTCATACTCCATCCCGACAAGCTCATTGCCTTTTTCCTTATCTAGTATTTCATATTTCTCTTCCAATACACTTTCTGCAAGAGCTTCTGCCAGAATATAGGTTTCTTCTCCACATTTTGCTTTAACATAGGTTTCTGCAGGATTTACAGTAAGACCTGTATTTGAAGGCAATGTCCATGGGGTTGTAGTCCATGCCAGGAAAAAAACTCCCGGCTGCCCTTTTACATGGAATTTTACATAAATAGATGGTTCTTTAACATCCTTATAGCCCTGGGCAACTTCGTGACTTGAAAGGGAAGTTCCACAGCGGGGACAATAAGGAACAATTTTATGCCCTTTATATATAAGGCCCTTATCCCATATTTGCTTTAATGCCCACCATACAGACTCAATATAGGTATTATGATAAGTCACATATGGGTTATCCATATCTGCCCAGAAGCCTACTCTGTCACTCATCTTTCTCCATTCACTCTCATATTTCCATACACTTTCCTTACACTTCTGAATGAACGGTTCTACACCATATTTTTCTATTTGGGGTTTACCGTCTATTCCAAGCAGCTTTTCAACCTCCAGCTCTACAGGCAGTCCATGAGTATCCCATCCTGCTTTTCTAAGAACCTTATAACCTTTCATTGTCTTGTATCTTGGTATTATATCCTTAATTACTCTTGTTAGTATATGTCCAATATGAGGCTTTCCATTTGCTGTTGGCGGTCCATCGTAAAAAGTGAAGGTAGGCCCTTCTTTCCTCTTTTCGATACTCTTCTCAAATACTTTATGTTCCTTCCAGAACTCCAGGACTTCTTTTTCTCTTTCTACAAAGTTTAAGCTTGTTGATACTTTCTTATACAACTTATAAATCCTCCTTCATTTAGATAATTTATATTTTCATATGCAATAGATACATTGCTATTTTAATAAAAAATCAAAAACCCTCTCATCCTGCATAGGGACGAGAGGGCATTATCTCACGCGGTACCACCCAAATTATTATGACTATGGTATCATAATCACTTCTTTTTTTAACGGTTTTTGCCGGCTTACCTTACTTTCACATACATTACAAATGTAATAATTTCAGTCAGCAACTCATGGATGATTTTCAAAGACAAGCCTTACAGGGTTTCCACCAGCACCTGCTCTCTTTAAAGGTTTACTGCCTTTTACTCTTTCCAGTCATAGTTTTTAGCTAACATTAAATTATGAAAATTATATATCATCAGGTATACAGCTGTCAAGGGGCAGATTATTAAGCCTTTTAATCATCCTCAAACATTTGCTTTAAAATCTCAAGCTGTGACAATAAAAGCGATTCTGATTTCGACTTAAATAAATACAGCTTCTTTCGCATTTCCTCGTACTCAAACTTGATTTTCATTACTTCCTGGTTAGCATCATTTACCATTCTCTGAGCTTTAATTTCAGCTTCCTTAATGATATTTTCAGCTTTTTCATAGGAATTCTTCTTAATTTCCTCTCCTGTTTTTTGAGCAACAAGAAGAGCATTCTGCAATGATTCCTCAATGCTTTTATAATGTTGAATACCTTCATTCAGTAATGCAAGCTTGTCTTTTATTTCCAGGTTTTCCCTTATGTAAGCATTATAATCTTCTATTACCCTGTCCAGTACCTGATTAACTTCGTCTTCACTATAACCCATTATAGTCTTTTTAAATGCTATGTTTTGCAAATCATTGGGAGTATAATTCATACTAAGCTCCATTCCTGCTACGTGCGAAATGAATTCGCCCTTGCAGGAACAAAACTTTTTTTGATTAAAAAAGTTTTTATGGGCTTAAATTCATTTTAGCCGCGCGTGCAATTTATTTTTTTTAAAATTCTTGTGCAAAAAATTTGCACATGCGCATTAGTTTTTCAGAAATTTATTGATTTCTGAAAAACTTTATCACCTCAAAAAATAGATGCACGGAACATCATGCTTCTAATAATATTTCTCAATAAACCTATTATTAAAAAAGCCAAGACCGGAGAAAAATCAAACATCATGTTTTTTCCAAGAGCGGATCTTTCAATTATTCCCCTTAACGGCGCCAAAACAGGCTCGGTAACCTGATACAAAAGCCGGATAAATTTGTTATCCCTCGGTATAGGTATCCATGATATTATTACCCTTGCAAAAATTGCATATTGTATAAATACTAAAAGATAATCTATTGCCTGATAAATTGTTCCCACTATTATTATCCTCCATTATTTCATCCAGGGAAATACACCTTTATTTTTAAGCTCGTCCTTAAATTCTCCCATTACATCAACATTATATGGTGTAATTAAAAATATTGAACTGGAAACCTTATAAATACTGCCATCAAGTGCGTATACAGAACCACAGAAAAAATCTACTATTCTTTGAGCAGGTTCTTTTTCCATTGATTCCAAATTCACAATAACAGGTTTGTTATCTTTTAAATGATTGCATATATCTTGCGCATCCTCAAAATTGTGTGGTTGAATAACAACTACCTTAAGTTGGGAAGATGAATGGATATTAACTACTTTACTCTGCTGTTTTCTGCTGGCATTTGTAGAAAAGGAAAATCTTGGCCGTTCTTCATTTGTATCAGGTTTATATGCTTCCGGACCACTTTCTTCATTTTCCTCAAATCCATCTTCAGGCTCTTCTTCCAACTCCCATCCAACAAGATTTAATACCTTATCAAAAAGTTTTGCCATAATATACTTCTCCCTTCTTTTCATTCGTAAAAAGCAAGCTTAGCTCATTTAAGGCAGTCTATACTTTTCTATGTGATAAAAAATGCTGATTGTTTCACGCTGTCCTCTTTCCAAATATGGATGTACCTATTCTTATTATATTTGCACCTTCTTCAATTGCGACCTCGAAATCATTGCTCATCCCCATAGACAGGAAATCCATATCTATATTATCAATGTTTTTCCTGCTTATGTCAATAAATATTTTCCTGAGTTCTTGAAAAACAGGCCTTACATCATTAGGATCTTGAACCTTAGGCGCTATGGTCATGAGTCCTTTAACCCTAATATTTCTGTAATTGCTTATTTCTTTAATAAAATCCATAAGCTGGTGTCTGTATATCCCATATTTTGTTTCTTCTTCAGCTACATTAACCTGAATCAACACATCAATAACCCTTTGAACTTTTTCAGCCCTTACATTTATTTCCCGGGCAAGCTCAATATTATCCAAAGAATGTATCATCTTTATCTTATCAATTATGTATTTTACTTTATTTTTTTGAAGATGACCAATCATATGCCAGTTAATATCTCTGTTAATAACTGTAATTTTATCAACCAATTCTTGCACTCTATTTTCACCCAGGTCCAAAATACCAGCATTAATAGCTTCAAGTATCCTCAAAGGCTCTACATTCTTCGTTACTGCAATAATTCTAATTTCATCAGGGTTTCGCCCCGCTCTTTGTGCTGCTGCTGCAACTTTTTCTTTAATATTATTAATATTATCTTCAATGTTGCTCTGATATTCTTCAGAGCCATGGATTCCCTTATAGATTTGAGATTCTTCATAGTTCTGAGTTTCTTTATATTTCCTAATATCTTCATCGTTCATTGTGTTATCACCTGACCATCCTGGATATTTTGGGGGTTTATTACATAAGTATCATAAAGCGATATCCCATTTTTAGTCTTGTTATCGCTTATTATAACAGCATATTCATTGTTCATACCCTCAATTATAACTTCCCTTACACTGGCGTAACTTGCTTTTACAATAACTATTTTTGCAGTCATATCAGTCAGATTAATATCAATCAGGCTCCTTAAAGGCACTATCAGGCCTTCATATGTAGATTTTATTAAATCAACATTAATTCTCCTCATTGCTGACAATTCACCTGCATACTTGTCGATTTGCAAAACAGCTATATGTTTACCCGACTGTTCATCAGAAATATATTCTAATCTTCCTTTCAAAATTTTGTTGATATCATTAATCCTCAAATATGCTTCACTACTTTCCTTCAAAAAACTTATATCTTTCGGATCCTGGCATAGAACAACCATACAGCTCATATCTTTAATAATTTTAGCGAAGGGTTTATCTGCTTCTGTATCTCTCTGTTCTACGGACCTGCTCGTCAAATTTTCAGAAATTACTTTATTAAATATGTCGGGAGTTATCTTTTCCACAGCACCAGTCTTCAGGATTTCCTCATATCCATCGATTGTATAAGATATAATACCTGAAAATTTAGATTTTTTTTCCTCTACATTTTGTACCATTTGCTTATTAAGTTTTTCTCTCTGTTCCTTTAAAGATTTTATATAAATATCATCACTCTGTTCGCTCCCAATTATTACAGCTTTTCTCTGAATAACTTCATTAATTTCCGATTGTATTCTACCAATATTGCTCATTCTATTGCTATTTACTTCATCGACCAGTAAATTTATTTTTCGCCCAATTTCATTGTCCAGTTTCAAAATATCCTGGCTGAATACTGTATTTACTTTGCTTTTATCATTTTGTGCATCAATAATTTTTTTATTTATTTCGTTTATCTGGCTAAGGATACCAGAGGATGTTTCTTTCAAAACTGTGGCAATAACTGAGCCGGCAGCTACTTTTTCCCCTTCCTCTGCTACAGGTATATATTTCCCAGCAAAAGAAGACTTTATTAATGTCTCATCTCTAACAATTAGTCCATTTACATTAATTGAATCTTCAATTTTGCCATTATATATTATACCGGTTGCTATATTATTTCCATAAAACCAGTTAAGTAATGAAGGGATATATACAAACAGAAAAGCAACTACAATAAAAGTTCCCCTTCTCACATTTCTATGGCTTTTATCAGGATTTGCAACACTTTCCATTTTATTTTCATTATTTTTGTACCTATTTGAATTACCACTCGATTTTTTTACAGTCTTTCTGACAATTTTATGTATTTTTTTATTTCGTCTTCCGTTATCCATATTTCCCTCACCTGATCATACTATTTCCTCTTTTCCTTCATCAACTGCAAAGCATTCATAACTCCCAGCTTAACATGTTCATATACTAATCCGCCCTGCATATAGGCAATATAGGGTGGCTTTATGGGTGCATCAGCACTTAATTCTATTGACGCTCCCTGAATAAATCCGCCTGCAGCCATTATAACTTGACTGTCATAGCCCGGCATGTCCCATGGTTCAGGTGTAACATAAGAATCCACTGGAGACCCTTTTTGTATTCCCTGACAGAAAAGTATTAGGTTTTCCGGGTTATTAAACTTGATTGCCTGAATTATATCGCCACGTTCATCATTTACACAGGGAGAAATTTCAAATCCAAGTTTTCTCATTACAGCAGCAGTAAAAACAGCGCCTTTCAAACTTTCGGCAACTACATGGGGCGCAAAAAACAGGCCTTGAAAGAACAATCTGTTTTGCCCAAGAGATGCCCCTACTTCCTTGCCAATACCAGGCGTAGTCAATCTGCATGCAGCATTTCTTACATAACATTCCTTTCCTGCTACATATCCTCCAGTAGGTGCTATTCCCCCTCCCGGATTTTTAATAAGTGAACCTGCAACTATATCAGCTCCTGCCTCCAAAGGCTCCTGTTTTTCTACAAATTCACCATAGCAATTGTCCACAAGAACTATTATATCCTTTTTGATGTTCTTAATAAAAGCTGTAATATCCTCAATATCTTTAATTTTTAAAGCCTGCCTCCAGCTATATCCTCTTGAACGCTGTACCAATACCATTTTTGTTTTTTCATTTATTGATGCTCGGATATCATCATAATTAAAAGCCCCATCAGGTAATAAATCCACCTGCTTATATGTAACACCAAATTCTTTTAGTGAACCTTCTCCGCTCTCCCTGATTCCTATAACCTCTTCAAGAGTATCATAGGGCTTCCCGGAAGCTGCCAGCAATTCATCTCCCGGTCTTAAATTTCCAAAAAGGCAAAGAGCCAGAGCATGAGTTCCTGAAACAATTTGCTGCCTTACTAATGCGTCTTCCGCCTTGAAAATATCTGCATATACCTGCTCTAATACCTCACGCCCCCTGTCGCCATAACCATATCCCGTTGAACCTGCAAAATGCGAATCACTCAAGTTGTTATCCTGCATGGCTTTAATCACTTTCAACTGGTTGAACTCTCTTGCGATGTCAATCTCTTCAAAAATTTCCCTGCACTCTTTTTCAGCACCCTGCGAAATATCAATAATGCTTTCATCTATATTAAAAGCCTGTTTGTAAAAGTCTTTATTAAATCCACCTTTGCTGTACTTCATTATGCTGCCTCCATGATAAGTTAATTTCTTTTCATTATTGTATTATATCATGAATTTCGAAGAAATTGCATGATATAATTGTGTATGTGCGTTTTTTGCAAAGCAAAAATATTCGCACGCACATAAATTCCGCCGGAGGCATATAATATCCGAATTTATGAGGATATTATATCATGAATTTCGAAGAAATTGCATGATATAATTGTGTATGTGCGTTTTTTGCAAAGCAAAAATATTCGCACGCACATAAATTCCGCCGGAGGCATATAATATCCGAATTTATGAGGATATTATATCATGAATTTCGAAGAAATTGCATGATATAATTGTGCATGTGCGTTTTTTGCAAAGCAAAAATATTCGCACGCACATAAATTCCGCCGGAGGCATATAATATCCGAATTTATGAGGATATTATATCATAGCCAGGCTTACAGCTGCAATAAGGTAAAATCTCCATTGAATCCAGGGCTACCCCATAATAACCTCGACCTTATGCTCCTTTCCATCCTTTTTCAACTGGATCAAGTTTCCCTTTATCTCTATCCCATCTAAATATATTCTCTGGACTCCTTTATTTACTCCATTGGAGTTTTTAAATTCTATGTTGTACAATGAGTTTTCATATTTATACTTTACCAAATATTCTTTCCATCCTGAAGGAATACATGGATCAATAAGTATTGCATCTCCCCGCTTCTTAATACCCAGAATATGCTCAACTCCTACGCGGTACATCCATCCGGCTGCTCCTGTATACCATGTCCATCCTCCTCTGCCTGTATTGGGCGGTATAGCATATACATCAGCTGCCATAACATAAGGCTCTGTCTTATACCTGGCTGTTTCAATCTGAGTACGTGAATGGTTTATAGGGTTTATCATATGAAATAACTGATGAGCTTTATCCCCATCTCCTATCATTGCGAAGGCAAGTATAACCCATACTGCTGCATGGGTGTATTGTCCTCCGTTTTCTCTTACTCCCGGCACATAGCCTTTTATATAACCAGGCTCCAGATCCCCCTTATCGAAAGGAGGTGTGAAAAGCTTTATAATTCCTTCTTCCTTGTTAATTAAATAATTCTGTACTGCTTTTAATGCTTCCTTTGTGCGCTCTATATCACCCAGTCCGGATATAGCAGCCCAAGACTGAGCTATTGAGTCTATTCTGCATTCCGTGTTCTCAGTGGAACCCAGCGGTTTTCCATCGTCAAACCATGCCCTCAGATACCAGCTTCCATCCCAGGCATTATTTTCGATTGCTTGAATAATATTAGCTGAAATCTCTTTATATTGCCCTGCTCTATCTTCATCCCCCGCCTTTTTGCAAATAGGGATAAATTTTTCAAGTATGCTGCACAAGAACCACCCCAGCCATACACTTTCTCCCCTGCCTCCGCTGCCTACTTTATTCATTCCGTCGTTCCAGTCTCCTGAACCCATCAGAGGAATACCATGCTCACCTAAATTTAACGCTCTTGAAATAGAATTTATGCAATGCTCATATAAGGTTGCCCTTTTATCTGAAACACGTGGTATACTATACCTTTCATCCTGATCTTCAGGCAGCAGGTCATCTTCAATATAAGGCATTTCTACATCAAGTACGCTCCAGTCTCCTGTACACATTATATAATCTGCTGTTACATATGGCAGCCACAAAAGATCATCTGAATATCTGGTGCGTATTCCTTTTCCCACTTCAACATGCCACCAGTGCTGTACATCGCCCTCAACAAATTGTCTGGATGAATGCAGAAGTATCTGCCATCTTGTGAATTCAGGCAAAGCATAGGTCAGAGACATTACATCCTGCAACTGGTCTCTAAAACCAAAAGCCCCACCTGACTGATAGAAAGCAGCTCTGCTCAAAAGGCGGCAGGATATAACCTGATATAGCAGCCAATAATTCAACATAATGTTCATAGAATCATCAGGAGTTTGAACCTGAATAACTTCAAGTCTTTCCTTCCATGCTTTTTTAACCTCCTTTAATTCCCTTTTGGCTCTATTTACATTCCTATATTTTTCTATTATATCCAGCACCTGTTCCATACTTTTTCCCTGTCCCAGAAGAAATACCAGCTCTTTTTCCTCTCCCTGGTTAAGGCTGACTTCAACCTGTATTGCTGCACAAGGATCTAATCCTGCACCTATGGTACCTGATAGGTTTTCCTTCGAAACCGCCTCTGGTTTCTCAAGGCTTCCCTCAACTCCTATAAATTCCATTCTATCCCCTGTAAAGCTTTGTTTCTGCTCAGAAGAATCTATAAAAGTTATTCTTCCGGGAAAATCAACATTATAATTGTTTTTGATGGTAAAAACACCTGATTTACTATCCATCTCCGTTGTTATATATTGTGAAGTGATTTTTTCACTTACTCCCAAAATAGGTCTTACAAAGAAGAACAGGGAGAGCTTCCTTGTCTGACTTGCCTGGCTTGTCTGGCCTGTTTTTCCCTTTAATTTAATAACTGAAATTTTAACAGGATCATTTACTGCTGCAAACTGGACAAGTTCCTGATCGATGCCCTGATGTGCATACTTAAAAGAAGTATAACCGGCTCCATGGGTTATTAAATATTCTCCTTTATTTCTTACAGGGGAAGGTGTTATACTCCAAAACTCTCCTGTTTCATCATCCCTTATATAAATTACTTCTCCCATCGTGTCCTTTACAGGGTCATTTGACCATGGAGTAAGCTTATTCTCTCTGCTGTTTCCAGCCCAGGTATAGCCACCTCCTGATTCTGTAATTATGAAACCGAAATTTTCGTTTGATATAATATTAGCCCAGGGTGTAGGAGTGCTTTCTCTATTCTTTAAATAGATGACATACTCACTTCCGTCATTCGCAAACCCTCCTGTTTCATTAAAGAATTTTAATTTTCTGGTTTCTTCAGCTTGATATAGCTGTATCCCCTCGTCATTTTTGTAATTAGTACCGTTTGTATTTATGAGATTGTTTTTTAACCTCTCTCCATACGTTGTTTTATAATTTATTTCAATCTGCTCATCAAAGGCGCTTAAGTCACTTTTTAATATTATACGGGCTGCTGCATGAAACAAGGCCATATCTTCTTCTGATAACCAGGACTTATTTATAACAAATACTCCACCCCTTTTACCCAGCAAGTCTCTTGCATGTCCTGCTGCCACCGCTTCTTTAACCATTTCCTGCAGCGGCTGGAGATACCCGTCTTCCTCGCCTGTTATTATTACCAGATCAACTTCCAGTCCTTTCATCCTCCAATATTCATGGCCTTTCAGGATCTTGTAAACAGCTTCAATATCTTCTTTTCTATCAATAAATAGAAGTATTACAGGTACATCACCTGATATACCAAATGGCCACAGCCCGGACTGGCCTTTTATATTTGCAATTACATAGCTTTCCCATTTTCTTCTTAAGGGTCCGGGTATTATAATATGAGGAAGCATCTTGAGATATAGTTCTATTTCATCTGCTTTAAATCCCAGATAACCGGATTCTATACGGCTTCTTGTCCAGGCAAGTTCAAAAGCTCTTTCAGTAGCTCTGGTCTGACTGTATTTTTCAGCAACCTCAGTGA
>DAOSDD010000071.1:0-17877 GCA_035362115.1 Clostridiales bacterium
TGAAGCACTTTCCCTGTGCCTATTATTAACGTAAATATACAAAGTTACATATTTTTTCAACTGTTTTCATCAAAGCTATTAATTCTATCACTGTCATTATTTTCATTAGGCCTATTAATCTCATTGATTCCTTTAACCTCATCAATCTCATCAATCTCATCAATCTCATCAACCTCATCAACCACATCAACCTCATTAATCTCGTTAATCTCGTTAATCTCGTTAACCTTGTTAGCCTTGTTCGCCTCATTAGTGCTATTGGTTTCATTAGCTTCATTCCTTACAACACTACGAATGTTATACTTGTTATGTGAAACAAAAGTATGCTGAGCCATAGACTTTATTTGCTTTAATTCATTCTCCAGGAAACTGATTCTGATTGAATACTTGTCTAGTTCTTTTAGAATATTTTTATGAAACAGGTTAATTCTTTGAATTTCTGCATTTAAACTATTATTGGATTCTGAAAGATCTTCAATATTTTCACTTAAACTCTTTATGTTATCAGATATTAAATTCCTTAATCCCTCCTTATCGGTATTGGTATTATCAGTATTAAGTAAATCCTGGTAGAAAGCCATTTTTAAACCGTTTATGAAACTTCCGGGTATATCGCCAGCTGAAATCCTGTTGACTTCGTAAAAGTCGTTGGTTCCATATGAAATGCATGCAAGTTGCCGCCCCACGGGGAAATTATATCTGCCCGATTTACTCCAGGAATTACCCTTATCGCTTGAATAGCAATAATATATTACATCATTTTTAACCCAATAAACTACAACTTTATCGTCAATACAAATAATTGTAGAGTTATCAAAAGGATTTGAAGATGAGTGTATTATGGCTTCGGATGACCATTCCATGCTATTTGGAGCTTTTTGCCGGTATACCAGATCATAACGCCCGGAAACAAGATTTTGATAAGAAAAATGAATTAGACCGCTGTTATCTATAGCGGTAGATGGGTAATCAGTATTTATGCCAGGCGTAGATATTGAAATAAATTCCTCCCGGAGATTATGATGAGTAGAAAATCTACTATAACCCAATTGTAAGGAGGAATTCTTGTGTAAAGCCCCTGTTACTGCTGGTTGATAAAAAGTATAAATATTACCTGATTTATCTGCAACAGCAGTATATGGCAAATTCATCATGCTTATGTAACCAACTGCCTGGGGATTTTGAACTTCTTTATCAGATAGTATTTGATGGCTTAGTAGAAGGTTATTCTTATGTTGTAGAACATAAAAAAAATGTATGGTGTTCTTTATAGGTATTATCTCAAAATACTTATTGTAAAGTGAAGGATATCTGCTATTTAAAACAGGCAATGTAACTACTGAAGATTCATCCAATCGTATATAATAAATATCACCATGAATACTCTGGTAAATTATATGGAACTTGTCTTTAGAATCCATGCAGGCGCTAAAGGATTCATGCGCCTTTTTCTCCAAGGAAGCAGGAGCCGTCCAGGTATTTCTTTTAGTAAGAGTACTGTAACAGATACCTAATTGTTTATCATAATATATATTCCATATTTTACCGGATGATTGTTTAAAAACATATTGTTTATTAGTAAAATTATACATATTTACTTCAATTCCTTGTTTATATATCTCTATAAAATATATATGAAAAAGAATGTTTACCTATTACATTTATGAATTCTGTTTACAAAAAATATTCACCAAAAACCGTAATTCACATATTATGAAAATGAGAGAGAATAATATAAAGTTCATATAAAGGGGGTTAATCCATGAGCTTTGATAATGATAATGACAGGGTTGTTTCCGGGTTGCTGTGCGACAAGGATATTGCCAAAGTAAGAGAAGCAGTTTGCATACAAGTGGAGAAAGTTTACGATTCATGCAAGGAGAAAGATTGTATTGAGGATGTTAAGGTATTGTTCAAGCACTATCATAAAGTACAAAAGATAATTAACAATTCAATTAATGTAAAATGCAAAAAGGCAGAAGTAATTGATGTATATGCGGATGTAGAACCGGTACCTTTTAAAAGAGGTTTCTTTACAGTTGATGTAAAATTCTTTATAAAGGTTACTCTTGACTTCTTTGTATCAAGACTAAGAGGTGGAACTAAAATTTGTACAATTCCAGGTATAGTCTTGTTTGACAAGAAAGTTATACTCTTCGGTTCTGAAGGAAATATAAAAATATTCAAATCTCACTTTACAGATCCTTGCTATGATGTACCAATCAAATCGGCTTTACAGCAGGATAACCAGCCCATAGCCAAGGTTGAAGTGGCAGAACCAATTGCCTTGAACGCAAAGATCCAAGACCTTATGGATAAATGCTTTGAAGATACTTGCTGCTTTGATCAATTCCCGAGAGGGGTTGCAGAGGCCCTGGATGCAGATAATTTTGATGACAGTGACATAGTTGAAATAGCAGGTGAAGATGAGAGGTGCTATCCCACACGCAGAGTGGTTGTAACAATAGGTCTGTTCTCCATCATTAAGCTTGTGAGAGATGTACAGCTGCTTATTCCTGCTTTTGACTTCTGTGTTCCGAAGAAAAAATGTATAGCTTCAACTGAAGAAAATCCTTGTGAACTGTTTGAAACAATAGAATTCCCTGTTGATGAATTCTTCCCGCCTCAGAAGTTTGATTTTCCCAGAGCTCTTGAGGAAGAGGCTGTAATGCAGAGAAAAGCAGAAGAATAGGACTGATATGGTCTATATACAGGGGAATCCGGAGACTTACACCGCATGCTGCTTAAAAGGAAAATCAGATTATAAAAGGAAAATCAGATTATAAAAGGAAAAACAGGGTAGCCTTAGTTGGGTAGTATAAATACAGGCAGCCCTGTTTTCTTACTTGCACTTACATTTAGTATGATTTCATGTTATGCCAAATTTGATACAACATTTTGATTTATTGACATTAGTATTCCAAGTTAAATGCTTACATTGCTCTGCCCGGGATTATCAAATCTACTAACCCATAAACAAGTGCTCCAATTATAGCTCCCCAAACAGTAACATTAAATCCTGCAACAAAAAATTGAGTAACATATATTATTACTGCTGCAAGAATAAACCCTGTTAATCCTCTACCAAATGGTGTTGCATTAACACCTAGAACTCTCAGTACAAGGTAGTCCAGTATGGCGAGGACGATAGCTCCAAATATAAGGGGCCATATACCTGATATGGTAAATCCCGGGGTTAGAGCTGCTGTAATTGCCAAAACTACAGCACCAACAATAAGCCTGATGATAAAATGTGTTATATTGAAAGTGCCCGTTTGTGCTTGTGTATTCTCATATTGATTATCCATTTATTCACGTCCTTTCTATTTTGGCTTATTACTATTATTTTATTTTATTTTATTATTTATTCAGCGAAATAATTTTGATTAGTGTGTAAATATAGAACCTTTACATAATAAATAAATATTGGTAGAATTAATTTGAATTTTAAAAGGGAGGTTAACATGAAACTTAATTTATGGCTGAATAATGAGATGCCGGATATAGCAAAATCTCTTGAAGGAATAAATAACATTTATTATTTTAATCAAAAGACTATCGGGCTTTCAGGGAAGGAAAAAATTTACAAAATAATTCATGATGTACGGTCCGCCCTTTTTCCCGGTGTTTATGAAAAATGTCCTATAGATGAAACCAGGATTAATATTTTTATAGGAAACAATATACGTGAAGCTGCAATAGAGCTAAGCGGCCTTATTGAAAAAACATTAATTGATATTTGTGATACTGAAGATAAGGAGACTCGCAATTGCACAAAATGCAGGAGCAGGGCCAATGACATAACAATCCACCTTATGAAGAAGCTTCCTGAAATAAGGGAAAAACTTCATATGGACATTCAGGCTGCTTATACGGGAGATCCTGCCGCTCTTACAACAGAAGAAATTCTTTTAAGTTATCCCTCTATAGATGCTATAAGCATCTATAGAATAGCTAATATTTTATATGAACAAAAGGTTCCCATAATTCCCAGAGTTATGTCTGAGTATGCTCACCAGAGGACTGGAATAGACATTCATCCAGGTGCAAAAATTGGAAAATATTTCTTTATTGACCATGGGACAGGAGTTGTTATAGGAGAAACCTGCACCATAGGGAATAATGTTAAGATATATCAGGGTGTAACACTGGGAGCTAAAAGTTTTCAGCTGGATGAGCATGGGAATCCTGTAAAGGGAGTTAAAAGACATCCTGATATCGAGGATAATGTTGTAATATACGCAGGCGCCACAATTCTGGGAGGAGATACGGTCATAGGTCATGATTCAATAATTGGCGGCAATGTTTGGCTTACACATTCTGTACCTCCGTATTCCAAAGTATATAATGCGCAGCCATCTCCCATAATAAAACAGGGGAAGCCGGAGTGAAAATGCGTATGCGGGCAACTACCTCTTTTATTCGCTTGGATAATGCTGTATAATATCCTCATATAATCCATAAGTGAGGATATTATGTGCCTCCGGAGGAATTTATGCGCTTGCGAATATTTTTGCTTCGCAAAAAACGCACATGTACAATTATACCATGAATTATTTAATCCATGGTATAATAAGAAACATAGTGCAGTAAACGAAAGGAGTTAAACAATGAAGGTATATAACACCTTAACCAGAAAAAAAGAAGAATTTGAGTCTATACAAAGTGGAAAAGTACGTATTTATTCCTGCGGACCGACAGTTTACAACTATGCTCATGTAGGAAACCTCAGGACATATGTGTTTATGGATATATTAAGGAGAGTTTTGAAATATGAGGGCTATGAGTTTAAGCATGTTATGAATATAACGGATGTGGGGCATCTTGTATCCGATGCTGATGAGGGAGAAGATAAGCTGGTAAAGACCGCAAAAGAGCAAAAAAAGTCTCCGTGGGAAATAGCTGATTATTACACTAGAATATTTTTTGAAGATATTGATTCTTTAAACATAGAAAGACCGGAGATCATTGCCAAAGCAACGGAGCATATAAAAGAAATGCTTGAGTTCGTGGAAGGTCTTGTTGAAATGGGCTACGGTTACGAAACCAGTGACGGAATATATTTTGATATAGGTAAATTTGAAGGCTATGGAAAATTGTCAGGAATAAACCTTGAAGAACAGCTTGCAGGAGCAAGAGTCAATGTTAATGAAGAAAAAAGGCACCCTGCTGATTTTGCCTTATGGAAAAAGGCTCCAAAGGGACATATAATGCAGTGGCCAAGTCCATGGGGTATGGGGTATCCAGGATGGCATATTGAGTGTTCCGCCATGGGAAGAAAATACCTTGGGGACTTTTTTGACATTCATACTGGTGGTGTTGATCATATTCCAATACACCACGAAAATGAAATAGCACAATCTGAAGCTTTATTGGGAAAACCAGCAGTAAAGTACTGGATGCATGGAGAGTTTCTGCTGGTGGATAACGGTAAAATGTCGAAAAGTCTGGGTAATACCTATACAATAGCAGATTTAAAGAAAAAGGGCTTTAGCTCTCTTGCCTATAGGTACTTTTGCTTGAATGCCCATTATAGAAACAAGCTGAATTTTACATGGGAAGCTATGAAGGCTGCACAGGTTTCATATGATAGATTTCTTGAAGGAGCTCTGGCTCATAAAAAAGCCATCAACAGTGTTCCATCTGAGGTTATTGCGGCTTTTAAAAAGGAATTTGAAGAAGCTATTACCGATGATCTTAATATACCCAAAGCTCTTGGCATCGCGTGGAATGTTGTAAGATATGATAGCAAGTCGAAAGAACTATATGATTTATTAATGGAATTTGACAATGTGCTTGGACTGGGAATAGACAAGGCTGAAGAAAAGGCTTTGGATGAAGGAAAGGGCAGTTATGATGAACTAAGTCCTGAAATACAGGAATTAATTGATAAAAGACAGAAGGCTAGAAAAGAGAAAAGTTGGAAGGTTGCCGATGAAATTAGAGATAAGCTGAAGGACATGGGAATATTGCTGGAAGATACTCCCCAGGGGGTAAAGGCAGTGAAAAGAGACAGTTAAAGCAATGCACCCAATGCAAAACAGCATTATAACGAGGCGGTAGATATCCCCTATCTCTATAGGTGGTGGGTACCGTATCTGTTTTCAGGCGGTGAGTATATATCCTGCGTTTATAAAAGTTATACGAAAGGAGTTGCGGGTTGGAGGAGTTTTTTAGAAATACATTAGATGAATTTGATTTCCACGGAAAAGATATAAGGGATTATTCACCCCTTGTTCTTGCTTATCTGGGGGATGCTGTATATGAAGTTTTTATACGTACTTTGGTAGTTTCAAAAAATGATGCACCGGTATGCAGACTTCACAAATGCTCAACAGCTTATGTTAAAGCAAAAGCACAATCAGATACTATTCATAATATTATAGAGCATTTAACACAGGAAGAACAGGATATTGTGCGCCGGGGGCGAAATGCCAAGTCGGCTACAATTCCCAAAAACGCTGATATATCTGAGTATAAATATGCTACAGGTTTGGAATCATTGCTTGGCTACCTATATCTTAAAAAGGACTACCAAAGATTGATGAAAGTTCTGAAAATGTGTGTTGAAGACAGCTGATAATAGAATGCACCCATGGGAAACATAATAATGTGGTTTACACAGATAACGATTAAGAAGGAACAGGTAATTGTATGGGAAAAAGGGATTATAGAAACAAAAAGGAAAACGAAGCAGAAAGTCGGGATGAGGGGAAAAGAAGGAGACAGGGAGAAAAATCTCGGCAGGAACATAGGTATAGCAGCAATATTGGCAAAGGAAATAAAGCTGGCAGGGCCAATAACAATAGTTATAAGGCTTTGGGCAAATATGAAGACAAATACAAAGACAAATATAAAGACAAATATAAGGGCAAATATGAGGACAAATACAAGTGCAAATACGATAAAGAAACTGTAATTAATAGTGCTCTAGATAACGTAGTTGTTAATGCTGAAAGAACCGATGATAGAGAATTGGATATAATTGAAGGCAGAAACCCGGTTATAGAGGCAGTAAAATCAGGCAGAAGTATTAATAAAATACTGATATCAAAGGGTGAAAAAGAGGGTTCAATTAATTATCTTGTGGCAATTGCATCTGAGAAAAAGATTGTGGTTCAGGAAGTGGAGAGAGCAAAGCTGGACAAGCTTTCCATAACCGGAGCTCATCAGGGTGTAATTGCATTCGTTTCTCCCATAGATTATGTAGAACTTGAGGATATTCTTGAAATTGCCCAATCCAGTGGACAACAACCTTTTATTCTAATTTTGGATGGAATAACCGATGCACAAAACCTGGGAGCCATATTAAGAACTGCTGATGCTGCAGGAGTGCACGGAGTGGTCATACCCAAACGAAGAGCAATAGGGCTTACCGCTGCTGTAGCCAAGTCGTCGGCGGGAGCCGTGGAATATGTTCCTGTAGCCCGCGTAACCAATATTCCCCAGACCATAGAGTATTTAAAGAAAAAAAACATCTGGGTTGCAGGTACAGACTCAGCACCTGAAAACAAATCTTTTCAGAAAAGTGATTTAAAAGGTCCTATTGCTCTCGTTATTGGCAGTGAAGGAGAAGGGTTGGGAAGACTTGTTAAAGAAAAATGTGATTTCATAGTAAATATTCCCATGAAAGGCAAAATCAGCTCGTTAAATGCTTCGGTAGCTGCAGCAATTGTAATGTATGAAGTATTAAGGCAGAGAGATGATTGAGGTTTAACTGAAAAATGGAGTATCTGCTGGTAGATGGATATAATATAATTAATGCCTGGAAGGAAGATTTTAAACTGGACCAGGAATCCCTTGAAGAATGCAGAGAAAAGCTCCTCAACATATTATCAAATTATGAAGGATACGGAAAATTAAAAATCATTGTAGTATTTGATGCTCATATGGTAAAGGGGAGCCAGAAAAAAGTAGAGCAACATGATAACATTACAGTTGTTTATACCGAAGAAAACCAGACTGCCGATAATTATATAGAAAGGTTTGTTTATTTATATGGAAACATCCATAATATTCGAGTCGCTACATCTGATTATTTGGAGCAAACAATAGTGTTGAAACATGGTGCAGCGAGAATGACGCCACGGGAGCTCAAACAGCAAATAGAAAGTATTCATAGGAATATGACAAATGAGTTTGGCAGCAAGCCAAAGAAGGAAAGAAACATGTTAATGTCGAATATATCACAGGATTTGCTTGAAGAACTTGAAAAGATAAGAAGAAGCAAGTGATATGGATGGGATGTAAGTAATATTATTAAAAATGCAGGGAGTATATGTTATGAAAAAATGGCTTGATATATTATTATTTCCTAGAAGTTTATACAAGAAGATATCTGATAAAAAGCTTACCCTTTATATAGGGATTATTTTTATTGGATTGGTGGATTTAGGCTTTCCTTTAGCAGATAATTTTAAAAGCTTTTATACCGGTGATGGTTATAGCAGAATAGTTTATAATATTGCCCTTACTATAATATTTACTATATTATTGGGTGCCATTGACATTTTGTTTTTCTCAATACCTATATCCGACTTGTTCAAACGCTTTAAAAAGGGTAATAAGCCTGCTGACGGAAATCAAGTTTATGAAAAGGGACTTTTTATTAAACTTATAAAGGTTTATATGATAGCACATTTTTTAATACTACTGCCGGAAATAATTTCTTTTATAATTTACCGCAATATTGCCAATACCTTAGTTTCCGGAGTGACTACTAATAACTTGAATTCTGTTCTTTTGTATATAGCATTTTTTATTGATGTTCTCATACCTTTTTGGTTTAGCGGGGCAATAACAAGAGGGGTGGATGTGGTTTACGAGTTCAAGCCTTTGTATAAAAGACTGGTTTTCCTTGTTATATTTGTGTGGAATTATTTGCTGGGTTATGCTTTGTCATATATGATATCAAACTGGATACTTAAGTTGTTCAGAGTGTAAAAAAAGTGCCCTAGAAAAAATAGCATGGATTTATTGCTATTTTAGCAAATTTAGTTTATACTAGAGTAGTGAATTTAATAGAAGTTTTTATTAGCCGATTATTTTTTATAAATTGTTTTATATGTATTTTATAGGTCCCGGTGGCCTAATGGATAAGGCTGTAGATTCCGGATCTACCAATGCGGGTTCGATTCCTGCCCGGGACGCCATAGTGAATAAATTGCCTCCAATATATCGAAAGTATTGCAGAGGCTTTTTCTTTTAAGAACATATAACGTGTATTATAATATTTGCAAAAGTGGATTGGAGATGCTATGAAACTCCGGACTGTAAAGATAGGAAATGTAAATATTGATAACAACGTTTTTCTTGCACCAATGGCAGGGATTACCGATAGGCCTTTCAGATTGCTTTGCAAAGAACAGGGGTGTGGACTTGTTTATACGGAAATGGTAAGTGCTAAAGGCATACATTATGGGGACATAAAAAGTCATAAGCTGGCTGAAATAAACCAGGACGAGAGACCGGCATGTGTACAGATTTTTGGTTCTGAACCTGATATTATGGCTGAAATTGCCCGAAACCTTGATTCATCCGATGCAGATCTTATTGATATTAACATGGGTTGTCCTACTCCCAAAATAACAAAAGGTGGTGAGGGCAGCGCTCTTATGCTGGACCTTGAACTTGCTGGGAAGATAGTAAAAGCAGTGTCGTCGGCTACAAATAAGCCGGTAACTGTAAAGATGAGGAAGGGATGGGATGAATCTCATATTACAGCTGTTGAAATGGCAAAAATTGCTGAAGAAAACGGTGCAAAAGCTGTTGCTGTCCATGGGAGAACAAGAGAGCAGTTTTACAGTGGGAAAGCTGACTGGAATATAATTGCTGAAGTTAAGAAGGCAGTGTCTATACCAGTTATTGGAAATGGAGATGTTTTCAACCCTCATGATGCGGAGCGGATGTTTCAGCATACTGGGTGTGACGCAATTATGATAGGTAGAGGTACACAGGGCAATCCATGGATATTTAGGAGAGTAATCCATTACCTGAAAATAGGGGAGCTGCTGCAGGAACCATCCAAATCAGATAAATACGAAATGATTAAGCGCCATTTGGATATGATTGTTGAGGAAAAAGGTGAATATACAGGTGTGAAGGAAATGAGAAAGCATATTGCCTGGTATATAAAGGGCATGTATAATTCCAGCTGTGTGAAGGATCAGATTTTCAAACTCAATTCAAGGAGTGAGATTATAAAGATTTTGGAAGGGTATTTTATGTCTTATTAGAATCCTTTACTTTTTCATTAATATATAATACAATTTAATTGTTAGAAGAATATATGTTCCACAAATTTTATAAATATTAGAGGTTGTAGTGTGAAAGACTTTAATCTGAAACGCTATGCACATCTGCCTGTTTTAGAGGATAGGGGTGAAAAAATAGATGATGCACAAGCCAAATAATCTGGGTGTGCATTATGTTACATTAATGTATTCTTTTGCAAGATTATTAATTCAGTAAATTTTGCAAAACAATTAATGGGACAATTCATTTGGTACATTGGGGACATGGAGGTTTTTATGAATCTTGAACAGCTGCTTGACTATATTAAGAATAATGAAAGAATAGTACGCAACATAACTTATTGGGAAAGGATACCTTCAAAGGAAGCTCAATTTGAAGATTTTCCTGCAAATATCGATATTAGAATAAAGAAGGCTCTTGAAAAAAAAGGTATATACAAGCTGTATTCACATCAGGCAGCAGCCATATCAAAAATCAGTCAAGGCAAAAACATTGTAGTTGTAACACCTACAGCTTCCGGGAAAACTATGTGCTACAATATACCCGTACTGGATGCAATAGTTAAAGATGAGGAGTCCAGGGCTCTATTTCTCTTTCCTACAAAGGCACTGGCCCAGGATCAGCTTGCAGAACTTCATGAACTTATAACTCAGGCAGGTGTAGAGGTAAAAACTTATACATATGATGGTGATACTCCTCAATCTGCGAGAAAGGCAATAAGGCAGGCAGGTCATATTGTTGTTACAAATCCTGATATGCTTCACAGCGGTATTCTCCCGCATCATACAAAATGGACAAAATTATTTGAAAATCTTAAGTATGTTGTTATTGATGAAATTCACCATTACAGGGGAGTATTCGGAAGTCATATGGCCAATGTCCTCAGGCGGTTGGAGCGGATATGTGAATTTTACGGATCCAATCCTCAATTTATCTGTTGCTCAGCCACAATAGCCAATCCCGGTGAACTGGCAGGAAGGATAACAGGCTCTGAAATAGAGGTTATTGATAATAATGGGGCTCCCTCAGGCGAGAAACACATAATATTCTATAATCCTCCTGTAGTAAATAAAGAACTGGGAATACGCAGAAGCAGTGCTCTCGAAACGAAATACCTTGCAGAAATGCTCATTAAAAACGGAATACAAACAATAGTATTTACAAGAAGCAGATTGAATGTTGAAGTGCTGGTTACATACCTTAAGGATATATTTAGGGGCAAAATGGGGCAAGGGGACAGTGTTAGAGGTTATAGAGGAGGGTATCTTCCAAACCTGAGACGGGAAATTGAAAGAGGTATGAGGAAAGGCGAAATTACGGGGATTGTTGCAACTAACGCTTTAGAACTGGGGATTGATATAGGCAGCCTGGAAGCCTGCATTATGTGCGGTTATCCCGGTACAATTGCCAGCACATGGCAGCAGTCGGGAAGAGCGGGGAGAAACAACAGTATATCAGCTGCTTTTCTCGTAGCAAGCAGCAGTCCCATTGATCAATATATTATAAGTAATCCCGACTATTTTTTTGGGAGAAGTCCTGAAAACGGTCTTGTAAATCCAGATAACCTTGCCATATTGCTTAATCACATAAAGTGTGCGGCATTTGAACTACCCTTCAGTGACGATGAAAAATTCGGAGTTGAAACAACTCAAGAAATATTGTCATACCTTGAACAGGCTAAAATCTTAAGACATGTAGGTAAAAGGTGGCATTGGATGTCAGAAGTGTTCCCAGCTGATGATATCAGCCTGAGAAGCGCATCTAATGAGAATTTTATTATTATAGATATTTCTTCACCCGACAGGAGGGTTATCGGAGAGTGCAGCCGGTTCAGCGCTCCCATGCTTATTCACGAGGAAGCCATTTATATACATGAGGGACAGCAGTACCAGGTTGAAAAACTTGATTTCGAAGAGAAAAAAGCTTATGTAAGGGCGGTTGATGTAGATTACTATACTGATGCAAATCTGGCTGTGGATCTTAAAGTCATTGATGTGTTCAGGGAAGAAGAAAACAATAATATTTTGAAAAGCTGCGGGGAGGTTATGGTGTCTTCCCTGGTTACAATGTTTAAAAAAATTAAATTTTACACTCATGAGAATATTGGGTCGGGACCGGTTAACCTTCCGGAAACCAGCATGCATACTACATCTTATTGGATAAGTTTCCCTGAAGAGCTTCCTGAAGACATGACACAGACCGATATTCAAAACGGACTGCTGGGATTATCCAATGTTTTATCCAATTCCGCACCCATCTACCTTATGTGTGATCCACGGGATATTAGTGTTGTTTATCAGGTGAAATCAACCTTCACTCAAAGACCCACCATATATGTTTATGAAAATTACCCCGGAGGTGTAGGCTTCAGCGATAAACTTTTTGAATTGCATGAGGAGATACTTCTTACAGCAAAGAGGATGATAGTACAATGTGGATGTGAGTCCGGCTGTCCATCCTGTGTAGGACCTTTAAATGAATTTGCCGGAAGCGAAAACCCGAAGAAAACAACAATGAAACTACTGGAACTGGCTGAAAGTAAGAAGCAATAAGCAAGTAGTGTAAAGTTGGAAGTGAGTAGTGAGAGATTATGGAGAGGGATATTATAAGTAAACTCAAACTTTATATGGAACAGTCCAAAACCGTAACTGAAACCGTAACAGGAGACCATTCACAATATACAGGACATAAAGCGCATACAGATAATTTAGCGGGACAGGGAATCAAGGATGTTAATACCAGTTCCGGCAGCAAAGACAACTGCAGCAAATACCATAAATACGATATAGATAAAATACTTGCCGGCTATATATGGGAGGATACGGAAAACGAAGAAAATGAAGTCAGCTCCTGCTTTATTCTGGAAAGCCAATTTCCCTTGTCATATATACATGGAGGTTACCCTGTTGGAAAAGCTCTGGATATAGATGCAGATTCCTTAAAAAGGTTATGCCCTGATATTATGTGTTCCAATTCAATCTCAGATTTTCTTTTCCTTGACACTGAAACTACAGGCCTCTCGGGAGGAACAGGGACAGTAGCTTTTCTTATAGGCACAGGTTTTTTCAAGGATGATGTGTTTATAGTAAGACAGTACTTTATGAGAGACTATGATGAAGAAATCGCCATGTTAAAGGCCTTAAATCATCTGGCAGTTTCATATAAGGGCCTTGTTACCTTTAACGGCAAAGCATTCGACTGGAACCTGATGCAGACCAGGTATACTTTCAGCAGAATAAAAATACCCATAGAAGAGATACTGCATATTGACCTTTTATATCCGGCAAGGCGGATCTGGGGGTCAAGTCTTGATAGCTGTTCTCTTTCTTCTCTTGAAGAAAATATACTTGGAGAATATAGGGTTAATGATATACCGGGAGCGATGATACCTTCAGTTTATTTTAAATACCTGGAAGACAGAGATGCCCGTGAAATAAAGAGAGTAATAAAGCATAATGAACAGGATGTCCTTTCCATGGTGTCTTTGCTTTTAAAAATAAATGATCTCTTGCAGAATCCAATAGCCAACACTGAATGTGAGCATGAATTGCTTGGCCTTGGCAGAATTTTTGAAGCCTGCGGGGAAAATGAAAACTTCATAGAGTGTCTGGAAAATTGTTTGAACTCAGAAAATATTTTTGTAAAAGAAACTGCTTCAAAAAAACTTTCACAAATATATAAGAAAACCGGCAACTATGAAAAGGCAGTTGAATACTGGAACAGCATGATATCTGATAGAGAAACGCTTAATATATACCCTTTAATCGAATTGGCCAAGTATTATGAGCATAAAGAAAAAAACATATTTAAAGCACTTGAAATTACAGAAAAAGCTGTTCAACTCTCTTTAAAGATGGGAATAAATAATAGTATATATAGAGAAGATTTAAAAAAACGTTTGACCCGATTAACGAGAAAGGCAGGTAAAATAGACAATGCATGATGATATAGTACAAGTTGCAGGTATTAGTAAAGGTAAATTTTCATCAGAATCACAGGTCGAAATGACTGAAATGGTGCTTCCAAATGATACAAATATTCTTGGAAATTTACTTGGGGGAAGATTAATGCACTGGATAGATATAGTTGGGGCTATGGCAGCTTCAAGACACTCCAACAGAGTTGTAGCAACTGTTGCACTTGATAGTCTTGATTTCAGGCACCCGGTAAGATGTGGAGAATTATTGATCTTAAAAGCCAAATTAACATGGGTGGGAAGAACATCCATGGAGGTAACTGTGAGAGTTTATGCAGAAAACTATAGGACCGGAGCTGTAATACAAACAAATAAAGCTTACATAACCTATGTTGCACTTGATGATAATGGCATTCCCACTCCTGTACCTCCACTTATTCTCCAAACTGAAGAAGAAAGCCTTGAGTATAATGAAGCGGAAAAGAGAAGAAATGCACGTCTCGAACACAAAAAGTCAGAGATATGATGCAGGACAAATCTTCGACTCATGACCTGAAAATTAATATAATGAACTGTTTATTACATCAAATTTTTTCTTTTTAATCATATGTTGTGGGAATTATTAATAATTATATCATGACACTTATATTAAAGAGGGGTCATGATAATTATGGCAAAGAGAAAAAAATCATTTGTAAGTAGTGCAATTATTTTAATGATAGCCGGGCTTGTTGTCCGTTTATTTGGTTTTGTTTACAGGGTATATCTTTCAAACTTGATAGGTTCAGAGGGAATAGGCCTTTTCCAACTTATATCACCGGTCTATTCCCTGATAATTTTAACGCTTACTTCGGGAATCTCTATAGCTGTTTCCAGGTTGGTAGCACATGAAGCAGCAAGAGGGCATAATGTAAATATAAGACGTATTACTTTAAGTGGGCTTATGGTAGTAGTTGCTGCGGGTATTGTGGTATCGCTTCTTATTTTATTTAACATCAATTTCATAGTAAATTCGGTATTGAAAGACTCAAGAACATATAGTTCGATGATTTTTCTCATTCCATGTATACCTGTTATAGCTACAGCATCTGTCTTAAAAGGCTATTTTTATGGAATGCAGGAGGTGACCCCGACTGCCTTGTCACAGATAGCAGAGCAGGTAATGAGAATATCATTAGTATTTTTCATTTCAAAAAGGTTCCAGGGTATGGGATTGGAATTTGCTTGTGCAATGGCAACTGCGGCTATAGCCATAGGCGAAATTACCAATTTACTTGTTCTTTTCATAATGTATAAACCAAGCATAAAAAAAGTCACAAAAAACAGAAGCAAAAAAGGTTTAATGAGAAAACGGCGAATTATGTGGGAAATTTCAAAAATTGCCGTCCCTGTGTCCTCAAACAGATTAATTACTTCACTAATGTCGGCTGTTGAGCTAATATTGATACCCAGGAGGCTCCTTACAGGTGGGATGGATTATCAGACCAGTATTGAATTATATGGAAAACTTACAGGAATGGCTATGCCGCTGGTATTTTTCCCTTCAATTTTCACTTCATCCCTTTCCACAACACTTGTACCGGCAATATCTGAAGCTTTATCTTTGAAAAATCTTAAAACCTTGAACTACAGAATATCAAAATCCATACAAATGACATTTATACTCGGATTTCTTTTTACAGCAATTTTCATGGTTTATCCCAATGAAATCAGCAACAGCATATTTACCAAGGCAAATGTGGGGGAACTTCTTTACCTTCTTTCATTTACCTGCCTGTTTTTTTACCTTCAGCAGACATTGCTTGGAATTCTGAACGGCCTGGGTAAAGAAGCGACCATACTGAGCAACTCAATTATAAGTTATGCAATAAGGATAGTTTTTGTATATTTTCTGCTGCCTTTATATGGTATAAAAAGCTATATTATTGCGATTATTATAAGCTCGGTGTTTGTATGTCTTTGTAATCTGGCTGTAGTAATGAAGACAACAGGTATGTCCATTGATTTGCGTAATTGGATTATAAAGCCTGGAATGGTATGTATGATAATGATCTTCATAGGTAAATACATCTACAGCTTTTTTACATTATTTATGGAACACGAGCTTTTTATTGCAGCCTTTTCAGTTGCCGCTAATTTTGCAATAGGTCTTATTCTTATGACGGTGACAGGCGTTGTGAGTTATCGTGAAGTCTTAAAAATGCTTGGGCTGGAAAAATTACCATTTGCCATAAACATAGGCCAAAAGCTAAAATTAACAAACCCAAAAATCAGAAATTAGAAACGAACGATATATTGAGGAATAACACGAAAAGCTATGAAAAATAAACATAAATACATACAATTCTATAATATGGTAGTATATTAGTATTGCACCGTTAGTTATATCTGTGATATAAAATAACTAGAAGGTCAAAGAAAGTCAAAGACAAAAACAAAAAACGAATAACAAAGAATAAAAAGGCAACAATAAAAACAAAGATAAGCAAAACACATGAACAAATTTATAAAATACTTAGAAAGCATTAAAAATAAAAAAATAATTATTTTAAATAATTCAGGAGGTGTTCTTAATGTTTGGTTTAGTACCGTATAGAAGAAATTTTGGTTTAAAAAGGAAAGACGGTTTTAACGATATTGCTGATATGGTTGACAGCTTCTTCAATGACTCTCCGTTAGCTCCCTTTATATCAGAAATTAATCCTTTGAGGGGTAATGTTAATAGCATGAGGGCTGATATTAAAGAGACAGATGACGAATTTATCGTAGATGTAGAAGTTCCGGGAGTTAAGAAGGAAGATATCAAGCTTGACCTTAGAGATGATGTTTTAAGCATATGTGTAGAACAAAATGAAGAGGTCAGTGAAGAGAAAGATAATTACATCAGAAAAGAGAGAAGATACGGCTCATGCAGCAGAAGCTTCTATGTACCTGATATTAAACACGATGCTGTATCCGCTAAATATGCAGATGGAATTCTGACAGTTACTTTGCCAAAAGCAGATGAAGTCAAGCAGAAAAATCGCAAAATTGATATTGAATAAAAAGAAAGAAAAGAAAAAGAGTGACGGGTTAGGCACATTCTCATAGGGAGATTTTATGAACCGTGGCGTGGGTTTTGGGTGAGGCAGACAGCAGATCAAGTTGTCTGCCTTTGTCATTGTGAAACAAAGTAAACAGTTCCATTTAAATAAATGCACCTTGATATAGGTAAATTCTTAAAAAAAATATAGATGTTTTTCTTAAGAATTTCTTACAATTAATTATTAGTAATTTGTAATGGTAATCTTTGGTTGAGATGTAGTGTCATTCAATGATAACTTTTTCTTGCTGAAGCCTTCTAATTTTCTTTCTTATAGGTGAGCCTAATCTAAAAAATAGTAGTCCTATCATTACCAGAAAAATCCCACTAAATAGGTTGATATAATTCAAACTATTCCATATGTTAGTTTTATCTACATCTTCTACCCCAGCAATGATATTCGAAATCCCTATAACAAATTCCGACCACATTAATGCACTCCATAAAGTATTCACTCTTTTATAATGCTTTATTTTTGAATCGGCATCTGAGTAAATATCAAATACGCCATCCGAGGATTTTCTTCTAATATATATCCAACGTATATAAGAAGCTACATACTCTATGCCACTTTCTTCTAAAAATTTAATGTATGCTATACTCTCTGCATGGGTAGGTAGATTTT
>DAOSDD010000072.1:0-17780 GCA_035362115.1 Clostridiales bacterium
TTATTCAGATTATTTTGTGAGTTTGATTTTGCCCATAGCTGAATTTAAAGGCTCTAAGTACTGTAACGACAGCCACTGATAAATATTTCTTCAAAAATTTTAAATGCACCCAAACCATTGTTATTTTTTATTATTTCTTTTCTACATTTTCCTCCCATATTTTCTTTATCTTGTTGTTTATATTTTGAATATTTATCAAGTTCCTTACATCCATTTGGTCATCTGTTATTTTATACTTTCCCTTTAGCTTCAAAATTCTGTATACACTTTCGTTTATTCTCTCCAGCGGAATAATATTGCTTTCTACTGCTTTTTTCAAAGCATCCATCACTGCTATTTCATTATCATAGCCATGACAGACCAATATAATATCGCACCCTGCATTTACAGCTCTTATAGCTGCGTCAGATATGTTGTAGTTTTTTACAATAGCTTCCATTGTGATGTCATCACTAATTACCAACCCGTTAAACTTTAGTTTGTTTCTAAGTATATCCATAATTACCGTCTTTGATAATGAAGAAGGGTTTTCCGGGTCTATTTTATTTAAAAGTATATGAGCTATCATTATTGCATCCACGTTATCATCTATTGCAGATTTGAAAGGTATAAGCTCAAAATTCATAAGTCTGTTCAAATCATGGCTAACAACAGGTAAATTTAAGTGAGAATCTTCAGAAGTGTCCCCATGTCCTGGAAAATGCTTAACTACGGAAATCACTCCCCCTGATTGGATGCCTTTCATCATTTGTACACCCAATTTACTTACAATTTGTGCATCAGAACCAAATGACCTGTCCCCTATTACAGGATTTTGCGGATTGCTGTTTATATCCATGACAGGAGCAAAGTTTATATTGAATCCAAAACATTTTAATTCTTCCGCTAGAATACTGCCTATTTCATATGAAATATTTTCATTGTTAACTTCTCCTATTATTCCACTGACAGGAAGCTTTTCCAGCTCTTTCGGCATCCTGCTTACCCTGCCGCCTTCCTCATCAACCGATATAAACAGTGGTATTTTATTTTTAGAATTAATACTTTTTAGAGCATTGTTCAAATCAAGCAGTTGCTCTGCATCTTTTACATTGCGTTGAAATAAAATGGCACCACCTATCTGGTAATTTTCAATTATCATTTTTATATCTTCATCTATTGTGTAACCATCAAACCCCACTATTACCATTTGCCCAATTTTTTCTTGCAGGGTCATTTCATTAATCTGTTGTCTTGTAAGATCAATTTCAGGTGCAGTAGTAATATCTCCGGGCATATCTTTTCCTGATGTTCCTTTATTACTTGATGTTCCTTTATTACTTGACATTCCATTATTACTTGACGTTCCTTTATTATCAATGTCTTTTTTCTGCCTTCCGGGAAAATAACCTTTTAAAGCCAGTACTACTGGCACCAATACAATTGCCAGCACCAGAAGTACAACTAGTATAGTACTACTATACATTTTCTTTTTACTTCTCATCTTAACGCGTATTCCTTTCATACTTCTGATTTACTAGTATACCTACATATTTACATATTATTACATGGCTGTAAAAGGGAACATATTCGCTATGCCAAAGGGGCATGTATATTCCAAGGGAAATGTCCCCCTGCTCTGACTCAAGTTGTTGAGCACAGTCCCCCTTGCAAGCTGTTGAGAACCGTCCCCTTACTCCCCTCGAGAACCGTCCCCTTACTCCCCTCCCCTTACTTCCGCATTCCGCTTCCCGGTCTCTTAGCCTCTCTAAGCCTTCTCAATTTTAACCCTGCTTCCATCTCCCTGTGATGTTGGCGGGTCAACTATTAACCTTCTTGATATCCTGTTGCGCAGTTCCGGAACATGGCTGATTAGGCCTATGACTCTTTCCTTCCTGCTCAGGCGTTCCAGAGAATCAATAACAGAGTCCAGCAGGTTACTGTCTAAAGTTCCGAACCCTTCATCCAGGAAGAAAAATTCCAGGGGACTCTGTCCCTTTAATTGTATCTGTTCAGATAGTGCCAACGCAAGAGATAAGGATGTTAGAAAGGTTTCTCCTCCCGAAAGGGAAGTGACCATTCGGTGGACCCCTCCGTTTGCATTGTCCCTGATGATGAAACCTGCATCTGTGTCCAGTTCTAGTTCATATCTGTACTTTGTCATGAATCCAAGGGATTCGGAGGCTTTGGCAGCAACATACCTAAGCCGTTCCTCGGCAATAAAATCTATAAAGCTGTTATCTTTTCTGTGTTCAGCCCTCAAAAGCTTCTGGATCTGCTCAAATAGTCCCTGCTTATAGTTTAGCTCCTTATATCTGTTGTTCAGTTTTACCCATTTATCATGCTTGCTTTTAATGTTGTGGAAATTGTTTCTAGCTACCTCGCTGCGGGATACACATTCCTCCTTGAGAGATGCCAACTCCTGGTAGTCATTACTTGTGTGATTCCATTCTTCTTCAGTGATGCTCCGAAAGTTCAGTTTTTTCTGCACCATTTCCTTCTGAGCCTTTATATTTGTTCCTGCTTGGTCATATTCATCAATTTCGTTTTTTAAAGTTTTTTGCCTTTCAGACGGGATCACCGCTCTTTCCACTTCACTTAAGTCCGTAAATCCTCTTTCATCCATAACGTTTTTCAACCGGGTCTCTTCATTCACCAAGTTTTCGCAATAGATATTCCGCTGGTTTACAAGAAGAGATTTCAGTGATAAAAGGTCATTGTGTTGTTTTTCCAGAGCCTGAAGCTTTTCTTGATACTGCTTTTCAAACCTCATATACTCATCTAGTTTTTCATCAATCCTCCTGATTTCATCTTCAATGTTTGCATCTCCTGCCAATTCTTTAAGTTTGCCTGTTTTTTCATCTTTCTGTGCATTCAGATTATCTATTTCGGATTGGACTTTAATATGCTCGTTGTTTAATGTATTGAGCTCTTCTCTCCACTTTTCAAGCAGAGCTCTCTTATCAGTTATTAATTTCTGACCGTTATCCATTTGCTTTTGCAATACATTTATTCTGCGGTCGTTTTCTGAAAGCCTTTTTAATTCAAAAGATGCACTGACTATTTTATGCTGCTGAAGAAATTCTGAGTACTTATGCTGTTTTTCACTAAATATTTTCTTTGCATCAGACATTGATTTTTCAATCTGCTTCAGATTTTCACGGTTCACTTTCAATTCTGAAATAATTCCATTTTCCGAAAGCCTGTGTTCTGAAATTATATTATTGATTTTCAGGAGTTCCTCTTTATATTCCTCTTGTTTTTTCTCCCAGGCCTCAACTGCTATAAGCTTTTCAGCACCTATGCTGTTCATTTTCATCAGTTCCAGGTGAATTTGATCTAAATCCAATTCCTTTAATTCTTCAGGCAGCTTAAGCTTTTCCTCATTATATTCGTCTGATTTAGTCTTAAGCTCCTGCATTAACTGATGGATTTGCCCGGTCACAGACTTTACCTGCTCACCAGCCACAAGAGCCTGCTTTTCTGATTCCTTGAAAGCCTTTTCAGCACCAGCCAGCTTTTTTCCGGCCTCTTCAATATGTTTTTCCAATGCCGCCAGCTCCGTTTCTTCCCCATGAACAGCAAGCCTTGGATGATGTTCTGAACCGCATACCGGGCATGGCTCACCCTCTTTTAGATTCTTAGATAGGATATAGGCTGCATTTCTATCCATTGCTCTATTCGCATCCTCCAGTTCCTTTCTGCATTTTTCAAATAACGCACCGGCTTTTTCTCCAGCTTCCTCCAAAACAGCTGCTTTTTCCGTAAGTTTCCCCAGTTCAGCCTCTTGTCTTGTAATTTTGGATTTCATTCCATCTAATTCGTTTTTCCTGAATCTTAAAACATCATAAACAACCTGCATTGACCTGAGCTTATCTATGTATTTTAAAACCAGGTTTCTATCTTCGGGCTTAGACTTCTGATATTCAAGTATTTCTGCATTTAAATTTTCCAGATTTCTCTGGGACAATTTGATTTTTTCGCTTATACCGGCCAATTCCTGTTCAAGACCGGCAATAGCCTTATTTAATTCTGCCGCCCTATTCTCAGTCTCCTTTACATTACCTTTCAAAGTCTCTACTTCATTTTCAAGCTTCATTCCATCCTGTATCTGCTGACGATATTCAGGTTCAGTTTTTAAGGATTCCATTTCCAGCTTAAGCTTTCCAAGAGCATGCTCTAGATTTTCAAGTTCACCTGCACTATTTCTTATATTCACATTATTTTTTGATATGGCACCTTTCAGCTTGGCTGCAGAGGCCAAAAATCCATTGATTTTTCCTTCAACGGATTTTATTTCATTCCTTATACCTAAAGCATCCGCAAGCCTTGTCCTTAAGCCAACTAGTTTTGGTTGTTCTATTACTACTTCATTTTTAAGGTATTCATATTTCTGTCGTATCTCACTAAGGTTTTCATCCACGTCCGGAAGGCTGTTCAGGACTATCTCCAGTTGTTTTTCAGTCTCTTTAAGCTTTTCATTCAATTCTCTGTTTTTAAGGATCATCTCTAACAATCCATCTGCTTTTACAGCCTTTTCAAGCTGCACCCTTTTTTCTGCAAAAATCTCCTTGGAAGATAAATGCTGCTGTTCTTTCCTATTGATAAATCCAAACTCCTGGACAAGCATCCAGACCTCTTTGGCTTCATTGTATTTGCTCTCCAGTTGTTTCCATTCGTTTTCAACCCTGTTCCTTTCAGATACAGCTGTTTCCATCATCTTGTGAGCTTCATCAAGTGCTTCATCAGTAGCATCCACATATCCCCTCAATTCTCCGGATAAAACATCAATCCTGCTTTTAAGCTTGGTCATCTTCAGGTTAAGCTTTTCCTGCAGCTGCTTTCCGTATTCCTCAAGGTAGAATATCCTTTCCAGCATTCCTCTTCTTTCTGAGTTGTTAAGAAGTAGAAATTCCTGGAAACTGTTTTGCGGCAGCACAACAGCACGGGTAAAGTCTTCATGGCTTAATCCCAGCAATTCTTTAATGTTATTGCTCACATCAGTCGCCTTATCACAAATAGGAATTTCACCAACATCAGAAATCTGGATGAGACGTGCTATTTTAGGCTCACATGAGTTTGCACTACCTTTCTTTCTCTGGTACACTCTCTCTACTCTATAGGTCTTTCTGGTGGAGTTTTTTACAAGTTCAAATGTAAAAGAAACTTTCACCGTATTCATATTTGCATTGATAATGCCTTGTGTACCCCCATCGGCTCTCTTCACCTTACCATACAATGCAAAGGTAATAGCATCCAGAACTGTAGATTTGCCGCTCCCGGTTGGCCCGAATATACCAAACAAACCAGTTTCACCCAGTGCTTCAAAGTCTATCCTCTGAATATCACAAAAGCTTTGCAGTCCTTCTATCTCAAGAAGCTTGGGTCTCATCTGCTTCAGCCTCCTTGCCATCCTTATCATTATCATTATCATTGTCATTATAATTATAATTATCATTATAATTATCGTAATCATTCTTATCTTTATTGTCATATGAAGTTACATCATCGTACTTATCTGCTTCAACATACTTAGCTTCATCATCGTACTCATCTGCTTCACCATACTTAGCTTCATCATCGTACTCATCTGCTTCACCATACTTAGCTTCATCATCGTACTCCCCTGCATCATCTTCCTCATCAGTACCATTCACAACTTCAATAAAAGCTCCCATCAGTTCGTCCGAAATTTCTGTTCCCATCCTGTACTTAAAATAGTCTTTGAAAAGCTCGTCGATTTTTTTCCCTTCCCTGCTTTGATAGCTGAGAATCTCCATATCTTCAGATTTCAATCTGGGACGGATATTGATTATCCCCGGATGAAGACTTCTTAAAGCTTTTTGCTCATCGGCAGTCAAAACCCTGTCTGTCACAATTTCAAGATCAATCCAGGCATTGGCATCTCTTCCATCTTCACACCACTTAATAGCTTGTTCTATTCCTTCCTCAGCAATCCACCTCCTCAAAGGTTTACCGCAGTCTAAGTAAAGAGGGCTGATTTTAGCCTTTTCTCCCGGGATTGCATCAATTATATACACAGCTTTGCTATGCTCTGCTTCGGAAAAGCTGTATGCCAGCGGGGAACCGGAATAAAACACCGGACATGGCGCATTGCGTATTTCCTGCGGACGATGCAGATGCCCAAGGGCAACAAAATGTGCATTGGAAGGCAGTATGCCAGGATCCACTGTCAGTGCTCCTCCCACCTGTAGTGTCCTTTCAGATTCTGACTCCTTCCCCCCTCTTATGAAAAAATGGCCTGTTGCCAGATTTACTGTATCTTCTCTGAATTTCCTGCTATGCAAAGTAAATATACTGCCTACTTTATCTGAATATGCTTTTTGTAGAATTTGTTCATCAGCTTGTTGTGAAAGCACTTCTTCCAAACGAGATTCCGAAGGATAGGGAATAGTTATGATAACCGCATGATTTTCACAGCCTGGCACACATAGTTCCAGCCAACCCGGCCCCGAATCTTCTATTCTTATATTCCCGCTGCTTATCTTGTACATACCTGCGTCACTTCCTGGATATCCCAATAGAATTATGCCGTTTTTATATGCCAAGGGACTTGCAGCACACAGACGTTCAGGGTTATCATGGTTTCCGGCAATCACTACAACTGCCCTGGTTCCCTTTCCATTCAGCCTGTCTATTGCATCATAAAAAAGTTCCTCTGCTGCTGCAGAGGGGTTATATGTATCATAAATATCACCGGCAACAAGAACAAGGTCAATTCTTTGTTCTTCAACTGTTTTGCAAAGGCAGTCTATAAATTCCCGCTGCTCATCAATACGGTTTACCTGTTCCAAAGTCTTTCCCAGATGCCAGTCAGATGTATGTAATATTCGCATATTATCCTCCAGAAATTTATTAAAGAGCTCTAAATTAATTATAATGCTCTCAAACTCATTAAAAAAGCTTTTTTTTATTACTTAATATTTGCTGCCAAATATCGTAATCAGGCACATTTCCCAATCTCCACAGTGAAACCCCATTTATTCCAAACATCCCGGCCAGTTTAATCTTTGCCTGAACACTTCGGGAATCCTCATACCATATAACATTTTTAGTTTCGTCCCCACTATTATAAAATGTAATATATGGATTTTGGTTTATGTTTGAATAATTCATTTCAGCATCTGCAACAAGCTTCTGTCTGATTGCCTCGTAACTGGGTGAATATGGGTATCGATTGATAACCTTCCCATCTTTTAGTTTCCATTGAACTGCATCAAAAGATATTTGCAGCCATATCTTGTTTAAATCTTCAACTCCTGAATCCTTATCGGTTATTGCCTTTAAAGCATAATAAACTTCATCAAAAGGTGAGAGCGGCGTTATAGTATATCCATTCTGCATGTCTGCATCAGAAAGCTTTTTTGCATAATAATCATGTGCCATAAGTATGACCTTATCTGCAATTTCTCCAATAGCTTTGTAATCGTAGGCATTATAGTAGTCCTGACCCGACTTCCTTTTGGGATGAACTGCAACATACAGGATTTTAGAAGTCTTATCCAGTTCCTGTTTCAATTCTGTCAAAAACGAATTAAAGGATTGTTTTAATAGTTCGCCTTTCATGCTTTCAAAATCAATTACCACACCATCAAATGAAATGGTAATACCATCTTTTGCAGTTGCATTAACCTGATTTACTATTGATTCTATTACCTGTCCCCTGATTTCGGGTTTGGTCAATACGTACTCAAGCAAGGGAATTTCCCCTTGATCTATAGCATTTGATACCTTGTCTTCATCTCCAGTGCTCGAAATCTTGTCTTTGTCTTCAGCGCTTGAAATCTTGTCCTTGTCTTCAGTGCTTGAAACTATTATTTCATTACTTCCAATATCTAAAACTGTTTCATTATCTGCAAACACCATCAATTGTGCAGAAACTTTACTTTGGCGGGCCATATTATATGGCTGCAAAAATCCTTCGGGAACAGCATACTCATTATTATTATTTCTGGTAGTATTCAAAACAACCTGCCGGTTTTTCTCATCGTATTCCAAGCGGCTCCAGCCAAAGCCAACCGAATCAAGGTCATTAATCATATCCATCTGATTAGCCGATCGTATTGCATAAAAGGCATGCAGCTCATTTATAGGCTGATTAAGCCTATTATACATCCGTATCATCATGGCCGCTGCCTCTTCTCTAGTAGCTGTATTATAAGGTTTAAACTTATTATTGCCTGTTCCGGTGATAATGCCGAAATCTTTGGCAATAATTATATATTCTTTATTTTTGGAAACATCATCAAATGGACTTTCCATATAGGTTAACTGCTTTGTCAACATTTCATAGCCCAGAGTATGTACAATCATTACTGCCATTTCCTCTCGTGTGATAGGATCGTCCGGGCGAAAAGCATTGTCATTGTTTAATATTGTTGTATTGTCATTGGGCGTTGTACTTGGTATAACACCGCTTTTTAAGGCTGTCTCTATATATGGATAATACCATTTGCTGTTGTCCATATTATCGATAAAGCTTCCTTTTTCCGGCTTTACCAATTCCCATCCCATTAGTCTTACCAAATAGGCAACAAATTCACATCTTTTAATTGTCAGCCCCAAACCGAATTTATTATTGCCTATACCGTCGGTAATCTTTAGCAAACGCAATTCATGTATGGCATTATCCGCCCAATGCCCCTCCGGCACATCACTAAAACGGATAACTGAGTTTTCATCTGCATGTATGGGGACTAATGGTATTACTAATACAATAATTGAAAGTGTTATGATAAGCACTGATCTAAATGGCTTTTTTATCACATTATTCATATTATTCTTATTTATAAATAATTCACCTGCTTTCCAGCTTAATTTCCTGCAATGGTTTCTCTTAAATTAACCTTGAGCGGAATCAAAAACCACTCAATTTTAACATTAATTATACACTTCGTAGGAAAAAATATCAAAGCTAAAAAGCAGTTCGAGTGTTCGGGTGGGTGCATATTTTGGAGAACCGTCCCCTCATCACCCTCATCAGAAGGTTATTGGAGAACCGTCCCCTCATCAGAAGACTACATTCCTAAAGCCCTTCCCAATAATTTCTGAGGTATTGGTTATTGTAACGAAGGCTTTAGGATCTGCATTTCCAATGTAATCCCTCAGCTTTACTGCTTGCTTTCTTGTCACTATTGTAGTAATAACCTCTTTCTCCTGATTTGTAAACGCTCCTATAGCCTTATATACTGTGGCACCTCTTTTAATGTTTTCTGTAATGTATTTTTTCACTTGATCAGAATTGGCACTAATGATAACGACTTGCTTGCAAAGGTTAAGTTCTTCAATTACAAAGTCAATGATAAACCCCTTTAGAAAAAGTCCCAGAATTGAATACATTCCTATTTCTATACCAAATACCATTCCTGCCATTACAGTAATGATGAAATCACCTAACAAAAGTGTCTTTCCGATATTTATGCGCATATATTTTGCCAGAATCTTTGCAATAATATCTGTCCCTCCTGTAGAGGCATTTTTATTAAATACTATGGCAGATCCTACTGCCGGCAAAATAACAGCATACACCAACTCCAATATTGTATCTCTTGTAAGTGGTTTGCTTATAGGATAAATCTTCTCAAGCAGCCAAACCATCCCTGACAATGCAAAACTCGAATAGATCGTTTTGAATCCAAAACTAAAGCCTACAAAAATAATTCCTGCGATTGTCAATAAGATATTTATCGCCATCATAATAAGTCCTACGGGTGATCCAGGAAAGAACCTGCCTACTACTATAGCTATGCCGCTTACTCCGCCGATTGCAAAATTATTAGGTATCTTGAACAAATAAATACCAAGAGCAACTAAAAAAAGCCCAAAATTAATAATTAAAAACTCATTGAACCTTTTCAAATCACTTTCCCCCAAATCAAATATTATATAAAAGCTTTATAATTTATCATTCAATTATCATTCCAATTTTCATTCCAATTAGGATCCGTTATGCCACTATCTGAACTGCAATTTTCTGTAAAATAATTGACACTAAAATTCCTTATATCATAATCAACATTAGAATTCTTTATAATCGATATTAGAATTCTTTATGTCATAACCAGCGTCAGGATTCTTTCGTCATGATTCATTGTAATTATTGGAATTCTCTATACTATCTTTTTCTTCCGTCTTAAGCAGTATATGATTTTTTAACAGATTTTCTTTTGCATTCCTTATATGTTTGCAAATTAATGCTTCAGCCTTGTCCACATTCTCTTCAATGATTGTTTCAAGAATTTCCTTATGTTCTTTTAGTGCTTCTTTTGCTCGTCCCGGTGTTTGAAGAGAGGTCTTTCTGGCTCTCTGAACGTAACGGTGAAAATCACTGAGCATATGCTTCAGTGGTCTGCTCTTGCAGGCATCATATATGATCCTGTGGAACTCAGTATCCAGGTCCTGAAGTCGTGTACAATGCTTCTTATTTATGTAAAACTCCGCCAGTTCTACCTGCTCCTTTAGTTTTTCTATTTCATCAGGTGTTATCTTCTGAATTGCCCAACGCACTGCAAGTTTTTCGATCTCCATCCGTATGTTGTATATATCTTCAATATCCTCATCAGTTACCCCTAAAACCATAGCCCCTTTATTAGTTACAATTTTTACCAGACCTTCGCGTTCCAATTGTCTTATTGCTTCACGAATAGGTGTACGACTCACTCCAAACTGCCTTGATAATTTTGTTTCAACTAAATAATCACCGGGCTGATACTCTCCGTTTAATATACTTTCTTCTAATTGCCCTAAAACTTTGTATCTTAATGAATACCGGGCATTTCCATTTGATACTTCCATATTCATACAGCATCTCCCTTAAGTGCATTACTGATATTGCTGATATCGCTAATATTTCTAATATTTCTAATATTGCTAATATTACTAATATTATTTCTATGATTTTCAGCCATATCCATTATTATACTTCAATCAATACAATTCAACACATATAAGAAATATACTTCGATTCATGCATGCTAATGTACATGTATACAGGCTAATAAATTTGATTATCAATTCTAATAGGTTTTGGGGGTACATTTACTAAAAGTGAAGAAAAATTTACCAGGAACTGTCGTTACGCTGCTTACCAATATTTTCTTCACTTAAATTAAGTGCACCCAGGTTTTGGAGAACTGTCCCCTAAAATAAAATTGAGAACTGTCCCCATTTTGGAGAACTGCCCACCTAAAAAGCCCCCCTAAAAAAAATAAAAGATATAGTTCACAGATGCAAACTATATCTTCTTAAGTGTAATAAGCATGTTGGAAGGTTCTAAAGTATTCTTGCAACAGCTCGTGCCATTGAACTGTCAGATTTTATTTTTAGTGGTAAAGCTATGACCTCGAAGTTCTCTACACCTAGTAATTTATCAAGATTAGTTAGATTCTCAAGTATAAATATTTCGTTTGCAAAAAGTATTTTATGAATTTCAAAAGGATATTTATCTGGAGAAGGCATATCCATACCCAGCATTTTTATATTTTTCTCTAATAAAAATCTACATATATCAATACCAACAACAGGATGCTCCTCGTAATATTTTGTCATACCATAATATTTATCCTGTCCCGTATAAAATAACACAATGCTATTATCCTTTATTAATTTCTCATATTCCGCTTTCATTTTTATTACAGCTTGATTTCTTACGTCCAGGACACATCCAGTTGCAATGAATGGCTCCAGTGACGCTTGAGATATATATTCATTACTTTCTGTTAGATGCATAGGTGAATCTATATGAGTACCCGAATGCATACTAATATCAAGCCTGTGGTCATTATACTTATTTACGCTTAAGTATTTTATCTGGAATAAGTTTGTTCTTATATCCCCGGGATAAACCGGCATATTATCTTCGATTGTATGCGATAAATCAATTAAACTTGTCAAATGCCCACCTTCGTTCTATTTTCTATTTTGCTATTATAGTATCTAACCTGAATTCATTATAACCCATAATAGGGCACATTTTATTTATTTCCGCACATACTTTTTGTAAGTAAATAATAGGATTGATACAACATAAGCTTGTATTACTACCATCAGTATCTCCTGTATTACTCTTGGTATCCATAATACCCAAAAGCCCATTTTCCCCAGTGCAGGTATAAAGATTCGCAAAATATACGTATTTACAGTAGTAACTATTATTCCTGAAACACCGGTGGACATTAATATTTTAAAAAAGTCATTGTACAATTGTGAATTATTATATATCTTTCTAAATATTTGATCGGCTAAAATAAATACTGATCCGAATAAACATGCAACTATCAATCCAATAGTCGTAAAATCTCTATATTTTCCAATGCTATTTATAATCTGGGCCCATGGGGAAGCAGGGATTAAAGCAACATGAATGTAGTTTACTATTCCCAGCACACCAATAATTATGAAAAATAATAAAAAGGATACCTGCAATCTTTTAGCATTAACTCTTCTCAGCATTTTCCACACTAATCCGGTAATAACTCCGCCAGATACGGCAGTTACCGTAAGCCATGGAATATAAGCACCTTCTGGTTTTATGATAAATCCGGTAATATCTACAAGTCCTGATGCAATTCCACCAAATAATGGTCCAAATAGAATTGCAGTAATTTTCGTAAACACTCCTGAAAAGCTAATGCGCATTCCCGGAGCTCCACCTAAATAGACCATATAACTAAAATTTCTTACTACTATTGCGAGAGCAATCAATAAGCTTGTTTGAACAACATTTCTAATATGATTCTCTTCATTTTTCAAAAACATAAATTATCCCTCACTTCAATAATATGATTTGCATTCAACAGAAAATAGCCATCACATCATCGAAATAGAAAGACATCTTATATGTAACAGCGGATGTAATATTATGTCGCAAACCCTCAATTTTTAGATAGGTTTTCATTTTAGAGACTCTACTCCCATTCTCTAACTCTTTACGCATAATACCTGCTCTGTTCAACACACACAATATTTTATTCAGATTAGATTATACCACTTTTGTAAAATGAAGACTATTGGTTTTTTGCATAAAATTTTTACATCATTAAGACAACTTTATGGTTTTCCACTTGCCTGAATTATATCGGATTAGTATTAGCAAAGAACGGACCAGCTGGTCGGCAACCAAAGCATACCATGCACCTTCCAAGCCCCATCCAAAAACGTGAATACCTAACAAAGCAAGTCCGGGACGAACCAATAGAACAGTTATAAATGTAACAACAGCTGTGGCTTTTGTATCTCCCGCTCCTCTAAGAGCACCAGCAAGAATAAACTGGGAAGATTGAAATGGCTGGATTAGAGCCACTAACATTAATATTTTTGCGCCTTGATGTATAACTGCAGAATCATCACTATATAAAGCTACAATAGGTTTGGCGAAGAAGAAAAAGATCAACCCGAGCAATATAGAAACAGTCATGCCAATACGTCTCGTACGACTGCAATATGCTTGTGCCATATCAGGCCGTTTTTTCCCCAGACTCTGCCCCATAAGCGACGTTGCAGATACTGCAAAGGCCTGGCCATTCATAAAGGACATAGCCTGAATATTCATACATACCTGATGTGTTGCAAATGCAACAGTTCCAAGAGAAGCAACGGTTATTGAATAGATTATCATTCCTGCTCGCATGACAATTTGTTCTATCAATGCAGGAATGCCTATTATAAATATGTTCTTCATAGACTCCCAATGAGGTTTAAACCCATCTTTTAAACGCAGACGCAGATATTGGTTTCCACGTAGAATAGCATTTACTGCTAATATGAAAGCCACACACTGTCCAATTACTGTGGCTAATGAAGCACCTGCAACTTCCATCTTTGGAAATCCTAAATGGCCATAAATCATCAAATAATTAAATACTACATTAACCCCATTTGCAGTCAGATTATATATCATTGCTGTTCTAGAATCGCCTATTCCTCTTAAAGCTGCTGTTATGGTGCTGGTTAGTGCCATAACAACAAATCCTGCCATCTGAATTTTTAGATAAATAGTTCCTCCGGCTAAGGTTTCAGCGTCAGCTGCTCCCATAAAACGAATTAATGGTTCCGAGTATATATATCCAATTATAGATGATATAACCGATAGAACGAAAGTAAGCAATAATGACTGTCGAAGAATAGTGTTTGCCTTGTTATAATCACCTGAGCCTTTATACCTTGCTACTAATGCAGTAGCGCCTACATTCATAGCCATAAACATTGTCATCATAAGGAATTTCGGCTGATTGGTCAATCCTACGGCAGAAATTGCCCATGGACCTAATTGACCTACCATCATCATGTCTACCATGGATGTAAGCTGTGTAAGGGTTAATTCAACAAAAGACGGCCACGCAATCCTTACTATATCTTTATATAGCATCCTGGAACTTACTTCGGACGGTAGATGTTTGCTTACCCGTTCCTGTTTTCCGTGGCTATATGCATCATCATTACCAGGTTCCACCAGATCAAGGGCCATCTGGATTTTACCTGTTTTCACTTCAGCTATTTGAGCTTCAGGTATTTTGATTTCACCTGTTTGGATTTCAGATATTTGAACCTCACCTGCTTGGATTTCAGATATTTGAACCTCACCTGCCTGGATTTCAAATATTTGAACCTCACCTGCCTGGATTTCTGGAATTTGAATTTTAGTCATTTGGACTTCAGCTGCTTGAACCTCAATACATTCATTGCCTTCATTGTCTTCATTGCCAGGTTCATCTATAATATTAATATTCTCAAATTGAGTCTTACCTTCTATTTGTGTCTTCAACTTTATTGATACACATCCTTTATCAACACAAATCCCACTTAGTGTTCAAATTATTATTATCATACCATGGAGCTAAAGGAATGTCTACAATGATTTAATTTTTTAAAACCTGCATTTTTAAATCTTCCATTTTCCAGGATAACAATGGTATCACTGCTCATTATAGTGCATAGCACATCCTTCACAAAAAGAAGCCATATTTTGGACTTAGGATGCATTTTCTTCCTAATATATAATACTTAATTTTTATTATTTATTTCAATTCCATCAACAGTTACTGATTGAACCTTTGAGACGTCCAATGGCAGAGAAGATGTAAATTTAATTTTTACTTTTCCATTATCACTAAAGCTTCTCACCGACTCAAAAGTTTGAACACTGCCATCAGTCATATTGGCGCTAACAGTTATTGATTGCGGCTCTTTGTTTTCACCACTGCCGGTCAATGTTATTCCCATTGGTGATACAGAAATACTAGTTACAGTCCACGTATCAAACTTAATATTACAATCAGTTTGCTTTTGCTGCCCTACAGACTGAATTTTAAATGCAACTTCCCAGTTTCCTGTTGTGTAATTGCCATTGGATACAAAAAACCCCATCAATTTTATTTCATTAAGATTCAAGTTATTTACATCAAAGATGTATTCGACATAATCATTGCCATATTTGGTATCCCCTGATTCATCTGTTCCGAAATATATGTTGGATGCACTAATATTTATCTTGTCACCTGCAGTATTAACAAAATAGAAATATCCATGGTCATCAATACCCTCTCCCACCCATTTAGTTTGAATGTGAAGGCGGCCATCTATATAACCAATATTAGAAATATACATAAATTCTATCCCGGGAAGACTATGTTTCATTTGATCTGCCTTTAAAACTTTTACTATGCCTTGTTCTTTAAACTCTTCGAATAAAGAGCCTCCTCCCCCCGGAATATTGTTCATATCAAGAGGAACAGTTTGTGAAACGTTGGCTGATGCTATGTCTAAAAGGTTGATACCCGTCTCAACTGCATCAAATATTAATTTGTCACTTAAAAATGAATCAATGCGAAACTTTACTTTCTTTCCGTCTAATTTTTCTCCACCGTTAGCCTGCATACGCAAGGTTGCAGTTTTCGTTATTTCATCGTAATTGACAATTTGGCAATTAAATGCGTGCATTCCAGTTAATGAATAGTCGTAAATATCAAGAGTTTTATCTATTCTATTGCCTGTTAAATCCTGCATGGTCAGATAAATAACTGCCATTTCATCATCATTCATGGCTGCCACTACTTCCATTTTAATTCCATTGTCTTCACTGCTGATTTCCACAGGTTGAAGCATTAGTGCAATATCAGAGGCAACAAAAAACAAAAGCTTTTTAAAATTTGGAATGGCCGCAGCCACTAAACCCACAGAGAACATAAGGCACAAACAAACTGCCAATACTGCTGCAACAATTCTTTTAAAGTTCATATGAGATTTTTGCTCTTTAATTTTTTTATCTACCTCCGGAATAATGTTATATTCAGGTATCTCAACAGTGCTTAGTGCATTTTTTATAATATTTTCATCATACTCATAATTCATTTTCTTTCCTCCAATCGCGCATAATATGAATTAGTTTCCTTCAGTGCTTTCAACAACTTTGTTTTTGCCCGTTCATAACGTTTTCGTAGTGTTGTGGCAGAAGCATTATAGATAGCTTCTAAGTCTGCATAACTTTTTTCATCAATAACCCGGCTAAACACCAGGGCACGTTCTGCCGGTGACAGTGTCATAAGCGCCTCTTTTAAATCATCGCTTATAAACTTTGAGTCTGTATTCGTTTGCTGAACAAAGAACAATAATTTCTTTTTTCTCAGAGAATCAATACAGGTAGTATATGCAATACGATATAACCATGCTGACAGAGATGTCCCGTTTTTAAAGCTTTTTCTTTTATTATAAGCTTTGATAAATGTTATTTGCACAGCATCCTGAGCTTCAAAGTAGTCACAAAGTATGTTATGACAATATCTTAGCAGAGGTTGTCCATATAGTTCTATAGCACAGTGCAGTTCATACTCTCCGCCTGCAGTAAATGCATAATCAAGTTCCCTTGCTTCCATCCCCCCGCTCCCTTCGTTAATCTCTATTCATTAGTATCTATTCATTAGTGCCTATTCATTAGTATCTATTCATTAAACTATATCTTAACTAAACTCTCCCTTCAATATTTAAAATCATTTTCCCGTAAATTAGATTTGCGCGCAAAATAAAAAACAGTTTTCACATAAATTAAAACGATTTCTACTTATATAACGTAAGCAAATATCAATTTGTGACATGAAATTAAAATTAATCAAACGAAAATCAGAATGAATCAAATCACCATAACTAATTTTATATTAAGATATGCAGCATTAATAATGCCAATAATTGTTACAGCAGCATCAATAGTTATATATTTGGAATTTGCCAGTCTATTTCCGTTTGCCCAGTCTCTCTCAAAAAGTTATTGGCTTTTGAGAAATGCTTGCAGCCGAAAAACCCTCTATTAGCTGAAAGCGGGCTGGGATGCGCAGAAGTTAAGATCAAATGTTTTTGATTTGTTATATATTTTGCTTTATCTCTTGCATTATTTCCCCACAATAAAAATACTATAGGGGTATCTTTTTTATTTAGCAATTGTATTATTGAATCTGTAAAAACTTCCCACCCTTTGTTTCTATGGGAATTAGCAGCATCAGCTACAACCGTTAAGCTTGTATTAAGAAGCAGCACGCCCTGCCTTGCCCACGGCACTAAGCATCCGTTATTGGGAATATAGCAGTTTAAATCGTTAACCAGTTCCTTAAAAATATTAAGCAAAGATGGTGGAATATCAACTCCTTTTTGAACGGAAAAAGCCAATCCATGAGCTTGGTTTTCTCCATGATAGGGATCCTGTCCTATAATTGCTACTTTAACATCTTTATATGTTGTTAATTTCAAAGCTTCAAAAATATTATCTTTATCAGGGTATATGATCTTTGTACTAT
>DAOSDD010000073.1:0-17743 GCA_035362115.1 Clostridiales bacterium
TCCTCATTTGTGAGGATATTATATCATGAATTTCGAAGAAATTGCATGATATAATCGTGCATGTGCGTTTTTTGCGAAGCAAAAATATTCGCACGCACATAAATTCCGCCGGAGGCATATAATATCCTCATTTGTGAGGATATTATATCATGAATTTGCTAAAATGTAAGGATTGCACACAACAAGCTCAACCTTGTTTGGTCCAACACTGCGTATCCTCAGTACTCTGAAATCATCGTCATAATCTTTACTCCTGCACCTTGGCGGTGCTGTTATTTTTATATCGACAATTTCAACACCACATTCATTTATTATTTTTAATGCATTTTTCAAGTAATACCCTGAAACATCGGGATAAAAGCTGCTATTCTCCATATTTAAATTTCAAGTATTTCCTTTTCCTTTGCTTCTACTATTTTGTCAGTTTCTTCAATATATTTGTCAGTCAGTGTCTGGACTTCCTTTTCAGCATTTCTTAGGTCATCTTCGGTCATTTCGCCATCTTTCTTAAGGGCTCTGAATTTTTCAATTGAATCTCTCCTTATAGACCTTATAGCAACCTTGTTTTCCTCTCCTGTCTTCTTAACAACCTTTGTAAGTTCTTTCCTTCTCTCCTCGGTAAGAACTGGGAATACTAATCTGATAACTTTTCCATCATTACTGGGATTAATTCCAATATCAGATTTCTGAATTGCCTTTTCAATATCCTTTAAACTCCTGGCATCCCAAGGTTGAATCAATATAACTCTGGCTTCCGGCACAGCAATATTGGCTATTTGGTTTATGGGAGTTAGCGTTCCGTAATAATCAACCAGCACTTTATCCAGTATGGCCGGATTTGCTCTGCCCGCTCTTAAATAAGACAGTTCCTGTTTTAAAACGTTTATGGATTTTTTCATCTTTTCTTCCGTTTGTTTCAATTCATCTTTATACATGAAAATCCTCCTTATCGTTATGTAATTGAAGTTCCTATATCCTCACCCAGGATAACTTTAACAATATTTTCAGGTTTGTCAAGTCCAAAGACTATTATTGGGATTTCATTATCCATACATAATGAAGTAGCTGTGGAATCCATCACCCCAAGCCTCTGATTAATAACATCAAGGTGGGATAACTTATTATACCTTTTTGCATTGGGATTCTTAACAGGGTCACTATCATACACCCCATCCACTTTTTTGGCAAGTAAAATTACTTCTGCGTCAATTTCTGCGGCTCTTAATGCAGCTGCAGTATCTGTTGAAAAATAAGGATTCCCTGTACCACATGCAAACACTACAATCCTCTTTTTTTCCAGATGCCTTATAGCTCTTCTTCGTATATAGGGTTCAGCTATTGCTCTCATTTCAATTGCAGTTTGAACCCTTACAGGTATGCCTTTTGCTTCTAATGAATCCTGAAGAGCAAGTGCATTAATTGTTGTTGCCAGCATGCCCATATGATCTGCTGTAATGCGATCCATTCCTTTGCCGCTTCTTCCACGCCAGAAATTGCCTCCTCCCACTACAATTGCTATTTCCACTCCCAGATTAAATGCTTCTTTAATACTTTCAGTAATACCATCAAGTGTTTCAGTGTTAAGTCCAAAACCTTGTGAACCTGCCAGAGCCTCCCCGCTTATTTTCAGTATCACCCTTTTATATTTGATGTTTTCCATTGATGTTATTCCCCCGCCCTTTTAACCATTATACCATATGGTATAATTAATATAATATTTATTACTCTAAAAAAGGAACATATAACAAGGTATATGTTCCTTTTTTTAATTCTTTTAACCTATTTGCTTCATAACTTCATCAGCAAAGCTGTCTTGCTTCTTTTCAATTCCTTCTCCACGTTCAAACCTTGCGAATCTTCTTATGTTTATATTTTCACCGATAGTAGCAATTTTCTCAACAAGAAGCTGATTTATTGTTTTATCAGGATCTTTTATCCATGGCTGTTCCAAAAGGCAAATTTCCTTATAAAACTTTTCCAATCTTCCCTCAACCATTTTTTCAATAACTTTTTCAGGTTTGCCTTCATTGCGAGCCTGCACTTTTAAAATTTCCTTTTCTTTTTCGACGATTTCTGCAGGTACATCTTCTTTTCTTATATATTCCGGTTTACTTGCAGCAATCTGCATTGCTATATCCTTTACAAACATTCTGAATTCTTCATTCTTCGCTGCAAAATCCGTTTCAATGTTAACCTCAACTAATACACCTATTCTGCCATCCCCGTGAATATAGGATTCTACAAGACCTTCAGCAGCTATCCTTCCTGATTTCTTTGCTGCTGCTGCAAGTCCCTTCTCTCTTAAATACTCAACAGCTTTTTCTATGTTTCCATCTGTTTCTACAAGGGCCTTTTTACAATCCATCATTCCTGCCCCAGTTCTCTCACGAAGCTGTTTAACCATATCAGCAGTAATCATTAAAACTCCTCCAAACCCATATTTATATTTTTTAAGCATTTAATCATTTTCTTCAAGCCATTCACTTTTTCTGAAGTTATTACTCTTCTGTAGCTGTTTCATCTGTTTTATCATCTGCAGCCTCGGCTGCTTCCATAGTTAGGTCGCTAGTTAGGTCACTAGTTAGGTCACTACTTGAAGGTTCTTGTATTATATCTTCATCAGCATTATTATTATATGATGTATTAACACTGTTTGTATCAGTCAATTGTTCGCCCTGTCTTCCTTCCAATACGGCATCAGCTACTTTCCCTGCAATCAACTTAACAGCCCTTATTGCATCGTCATTTCCTGGAATTACATAATCTACTTCATCAGGATCACAATTAGTATCAACTATTGCAACTATTGGTATGCCCAATTTCCTTGCCTCTAAAACAGCAATTCTCTCTTTCCTTGGGTCAACAACAAAAATGGCTCCTGGAATTCTCTTCATGTCTTTTATACCGCCGAGGTTTTTTTCCAGCTTTTCCATTTCGCCTTTTAATTTTATTACTTCTTTTTTAGGCAAAACATCAAATATACCCTCTTCTTCCATCTTTACAAGTTCGTTGAGACGTTCTATTCTGCGGCGTATGGTCTTGAAGTTTGTAAGCATACCACCAAGCCATCTTTCATTTACATAGTATTGTCCGCATCTTTCAGCCTCTTCCTTAATGGAATCCTGTGCTTGTTTTTTTGTTCCGACAAAAAGAACATCTTCCCCGTTCATAGCTGCTTCTCTGACAAATAGATAAGCTTCTTCAACCTTTTTTACTGTTTTCTGAAGGTCAATAATATAAATACCGTTTCTTTCGGTAAATATATATTCGGCCATTTTGGGATTCCATCTTCTGGTCTGATGTCCAAAATGTACTCCTGCTTCCAGCAGTTGTTTCATAGAAATTACTGACATATAAAATCCTCCTAAATTTTGTTTTATACCTCCACAGCAGTTAACTCCATAGAAGACCATGGACTGAACCCTATTGCTCAAAGATTTTTCATTCTATGGCACCCTTCCATAAATCGTACTGTGTGTGTATTTTTCGCTATGTAGTATAGCACATGAAAAACTTTTTATCAACTGTTTTTGCAAATTTCTTGGAATTCTCTGATTGATTTATGATAATGTCTCAATATACCACTTTTGATTATGTCCCAATTACATGAAAAATATAGTATAATAAAATCGTATCATTGCAATATAACAGATTAGGTGGGAAAAATGAGAATGGTGAATTTAACATGACTGAAGAAAATATAGAAAATGCACCCCATTTGTATTTTAATGTTGTGCAATTCATTTACGATGCTTTATAATAAAAATATATACATAAAAAGAAAGGTGTTGTGAGACTGAAATATATGGCTAACTTAAGTAATATAAAAAGAGCAAGGCTTCTTAAAATAGGGCTGGCTTTATTAGGAGTAATAGTGGGTGTTTTTCTTATATACAAGCTCAGCGTCTATATAACACCGTTTATAATTGCATTTGTTATTGCATCCATTATAGAACCTATCATAAGATTTTTTATGAGAAGAGCTAAAATGCCCCGGAAAGTTGCAGCTCCCATAGTATTGACATTCTTTATAGTTTCTTTCGGGTTGATAATAACTTTGATAATTGTAAGATTGATTGATGAAATGAAATCAGTAGCCACTGTATTACCCAAAATTGTCCCTGATATATATGCCTACTTAAATATGCTTCTAAATAAGGGGATAGATATATTTGAATGGCTTCCTCCTGAAATTACTGATAATATTGGAAATTTAGTTGCAAAACTTTCGGAATCACTTTCAAATATACTTAACTCAATAATAAAAGGTGCTTATATTACTGCAGTATCAATACCTGAAGCTTTAGTATTCACAGTTATAACAATTGTTTCAACATATTTTATGTCAAGCGACAGAGAGCGCATATCAAAGTTTTTTTCCTCCCAGTTTCCTGAAAAATGGATTAACAAAGGCAAAAGCATAATAGAAAATATGTTTTCCGCTCTCATCGGATATATAAAAGCTCAGCTTATATTGATGATGATAACTTTTACGGAACTTTTCATTGGCTTTACTCTAATAAGAGTAAGATATTCACTGCTGCTGGCATTTATAATAAGTTTTTTGGATGCTCTGCCCATATTGGGAACAGGAGGTTTTCTAACGCCCTGGGCCATTTATTCATTCCTTACGGGAAATATCAGACTTGGAATATCATTGCTTATTTTATATGGTGTTGTTCTTATAGTGCGGCAATCCATTGAACCTAGAATTCTGGGGCAACAGATAGGAGTGTATCCTCTGGTTACTTTAATTGCCATGTATTCTGGACTGAAATTGTTTGGTTTTATTGGATTTATACTTGGACCTATACTGGTATTGATGTTCAAGAATATTTTGTCAGGAATACTCAAGAACAGATCCATTAAGGATATACTGGAACACCAATCATGATATATTACCCTTGCATCAAAAATATTTACAATGTACAAGCACAAAGCGTTTTTGTTTTTCATATATTTATAAGGTACTGCTTATACGGAGGTGCCTTATTTGTTTACCGGAATATTTTCTGCAATATTCGAGACACTTAGCAATGCATGTTTTTTATTGGGGTATGTATCTAATCCTAACTCCTTTCCACAGCCACTAACACCTGAGGAGGAAGCCAGGTTTCTGGAAGAGTATAAAAACGGAAGTGACGACGCAAGGAATATATTAATAGAAAGAAATTTAAGGTTAGTAGCTCATATTGTAAAGAAATACAGCAATAACTGTGAAGACACCGATGACCTAATATCAATAGGGACAATAGGGCTTATAAAAGCTATTTCCACTTTTGATAATGAAAAGGGAGCACGGCTTGCAACTTATGCTGCAAGATGCATTGAAAATGAGATCCTTATGCAGCTCAGATATACAAAGAAAATCCAAAATGAAGTATATCTGCAGGACCCAATAGGCGTAGATCGGGATGGCAATGAAATATCTTTAATTGATATTATTGAAAATGACAATGAATCTATAGTAGATAAAGTCGAGTTGAAAATGCAGGTAAAGAAACTATACGATATAATGAAATCTGCTCTTAAGAACAGAGAAAAAATTGTCCTGGAACTGAGATATGGTCTTTGTAACGGTACCAGCAAAACCCAGAGAGAAATCGCAAAAATGCTTGGGATATCAAGATCTTATGTATCAAGGATTGAGAAAAAAGCCATTAAAAAGTTAACCAGGGAGTTAAAACCCGAAAATTGTAATTAAATTATAATTAGCTTATAATAAAACTGTAAGCAACTGGCATTTTATATTTGCCTGGATTTAGAATTCCGGGCAATTAACTTTTTAAAATCTTTTTTCCATAATTTTTTTAGCAATTTCCTCAAACACCGGACCGGCAGCGGATCCTCCCATCCTTCCATTTTCAACAAATACTGCTATGGAATACCTGGGGTTCTTTCTGGGAAAGTATCCTGCAAACCAAGCATGGACCACCCGCTGACCCTCTATATATTGACCCGTCTCGGCACTTCCTGTTTTTCCTGCAGCTCCTCCGTATTCGTTAATGTCTACCATAGTTCCTGTGCCTTCATCTATCACCTTTTCCATTAAATTCTTTATTCTATCTGCAATATCCTTTTCTATTACCCTGTGCCCCTGCTTGCGCTTTACTTCCCGGACTTTGTTTCCATAATCATCAACAATTGAGTCAACTATATTTACACTGTTCTTTATGCCCCCGTTTGCCACAGTTGCAACAATATCTGCTACCTGCAACGGTGTAGCCATAATTGCGCCCTGCCCTATCGATATATTTGCAATATCTCCATCGGAATACCAGCCATCAAGTGAAGGAATATTTCCACCGGATTCATCAATCCCCTGTTCCCTTATTCCCGTTATATTTCCCAACCCGAATCTTCGTGCTTTTTCCAGTAAACTCTTTTTATCCATCTTAATAGCTGCATCAATAAAATAAGTATTGCAGGATAAAGCAAAAGCTTTATCAAAGTCAACATATCCATGTCCGCCTTTATCATAGGAATAGCATTTAAACTCTCTGTCTCCTACCTTTATTGAACCCGTGCAAAAATACTCTTCATCCCAATGTTCCTTTAACTCAAACATAGCAGCTGCATCGATTATTTTGAATATAGAACCTAAATTATATGAAGCTACAGCTCTATTAAACAATTCCTTCCCGGTACTGTTAAGATAATTTCCTATATTGTACTGATCAAAATCCGGTTTGCTTGCTATGGCGGTAATATTACCGCTATCCACTTCTTCTACCACTACAGCTCCTGTTATATTGTGTTTATCCATAACATCTTCTACAATTTTCTGTATATGGTAATCCAAAGTTAATTTTACATTAAGTTTTTTATTCCTGCCCTGTACTTTCATTAACCGATATCCCATGCCGGGTAATACATTGTTTTTTCCATCGGTTATTACCCCAACAAAGCTTTCCGTATCGTATTCAAGAGCATCATTATAAAACTTTTCAAGACCTGCTTCTCCTGCGCCATCAATTTTATTAACATATCCCAGAATATGCCGTGCAAGAGTAGTATCGTCATACCTTTTTAAGGAATTAATAATAGAAATCCCCTCATGCTTTAAATCATTAATTATATTTTTTTTCTTTTCATCTGCCTCTACTACATAAGGCTTTCTACTAAAAGCTATATCTCTCATAACATTTTCAAAATCTATTTCGAGAATATTACAAATATTTTTGAGATCATTTTCATGACCCTGTAACAGCAAAGGTTTCAATAGTACAAGATACTTTTGTATTCTATTTGTAAAAGGGATTTCATTTCTATCCAGTATATCCCCTCTGAGTTTTTCAATTTCAAGGCTTGATATCCTTTGTGCAGAAGCAAGCCTTGATAATTTTTCTCCTTGAACTATTTGTAAATTAAAAAATCTATATCCAAGTCCAATAAATATTGCACTAAAGATTAAAAGGACAGCAATTAATCTTTTCGCCTCCATTTTAACGGTTCATCTCCTTTTTATATGTTTTATTAAATTCTCCCGTAAAATTTCATATTTTATACAAGTAAACGTAATTTTTCTGTGTTTTCAGGTCTTTTTTTCTATTCTCTATTTATATCAATTGTTTTATAAAATTGCCTTTACAAAATCGCACACATGTTCTATAATGTACTTATGAACGTGCGTTCCGTTTATTTTTGGAATTAAGGTGATGACATGTGGATAGAACCATTCTTCATTGTGATTTGAATAATTTTTACGCAAGCGTAGAATGCCTTTATAATCCAGACATTAGAGATAAGCCTGTAGCCGTATGCGGCTCTCAATCAACCAGGCATGGTATAGTACTTGCCAAAAACTACATAGCAAAAAAGTATGGGGTTATAACCGGAGAACCCGCCTGGGAAGCAAAGAGAAAGTGCCCGGGGCTTGTTACTGTTAGTCCCAATTATCTCTTATATCTCAGGTTTTCAACTAATGCAATTAATATTTACAGAAGATATACAGATTTAATAGAACCTTTCGGCATAGATGAGTGTTGGCTTGATGTAACGGACAGCATCCGCCTGTTCGGCAGCGGTAGTGATATTGCATATAAAATTAAGGGTCAAATAAAAGAAGAATTGGGTGTTACTGCATCGGTAGGAGTGAGTTACAATAAAATATTTGCAAAACTTGGTTCAGATTTGAAAAAGCCCGATGCTGTTACTGAAATTACCAGTAGAAATTTTAAAGATACTTTATGGCCTCTCCCTGTAAGAGAATTAATGTATGTTGGAAAGTCAACGGAAGCCATGTTGAAAAAAGCAGGCATATATACCATAGGAAACCTTGCCTGCACCCCTCCTGCTTTCCTTATACGTCACCTCGGAAAATGGGGTGAAAGCTTATGGGTGTTTGCCAACGGCTATGATGATTTGTCCGTATCAAAAGCTGATACGGGGCCTTTAATAAAGGGAATAGGGAATTCCTTGACAACCCCCAGGGACTTAACCTGCAATGAAGATGCAAAAATACTGTTTTATGTGCTTTCTGAAAGTGTAGCCCTGCGTCTCAGGAAAAACAACCTTAAAGGGAAAACCGTCCAGATAACAATAAGAGATTCCAATATGGTCTCTATTGAGCGCCAGGGTCAGCTTAAATTACATACATTTATATCGTCGGAAATAGCTGAAAAGGCCATGGAAATATTTGCATATTCCTGGAATTGGTCAAATAATATAAGATTGTTGGGCGTAAGAGTAACAGACCTTGTTTCAGCAGATTCCTATGTACAGCTTTCTTTTTTTAATGATGATAAGAGAGCTAAAAAGCAGCTTTTAGAGCAAAGCATTGATAAAATAAGGTCCAGGTTTGGCTACTACTCAGTACAAAGAGCACTTTTGATTAAAGACAGCAATTTAAACGCAAATCCGGCTGAAGATAATGTTATCCATCCGGTGTCATATATAAGGTAATGTATGGTGATGTATAATGAAGAAGGTTTTTGTTGAAGTTATAGTAAAGTATTTGTGTGATGGTACGAAGATACCTCTTTCAATTACATGGGAAAATGGTAAGGAATATATAATTGATAAAGTCACGGATATAAGGCGGGCTGCCTCTCTAAAAGCCGGAGGCCAGGGAGTGCGGTACAAGTGCCGAATTTTAGGAAAAGAAAGATATTTATGGTTTGAAGATGATGGACGATGGTTTGTAGAAGGGAAATAAGGCATTGGATATACTAAGCCCCCGGAACTTAAGCGGGCTTTATATATTGGGGTTTTCGCCTGAGAATAGCGTATTCTGCAACTTCCCTGGCCATGGGCATGTAAACCGTCATCTGGGGATGAGGTGCGGAATCTATATTTTCTCCATCTTCATTTTTCATACTCTCAATTACCTGAGTGAAGTATTCACCACCGGGTATCACTACTTCTATTTCTTCACCGTTAAACATACGGTTTCTCTGTTCAACTGTGGCAATACCTGTTGCCTTATCATAATTCCTGACCAGACCTACGAAATCATAATCTCTAATATATGAACTTGTATTATATACCTGCTCTTCCGCCCCGGGTTTCTTAAAATAAAAACCTGTTGTATATTCCCTGTGGCTTGCCTTGGATATCTCCTCCATCCACATGGGATCAAATCTGTAGCTTTCCGGATCATTGCAGTAGGAATCTATAACCTTGCGATATGCTCTTACTACTGTAGCAACATAGTAGGAACTTTTCATGCGCCCTTCAATTTTCACACTTGTAACTCCAGCCTGTATAATTTCAGGTATATGTTCTATCATGCACAGGTCTTTTGAATTGAAAATAAAAGTACCGCTTTCATTTTCAAAAACAGGCATATATTCTCCCGGTCTTTTTTCTTCCATTAGAAAGTACTTCCATCTGCATGGGTGGGCGCATAAACCTTTATTGGAATCCCGCCCCGCCATATAATTACTGAGAAGGCATCTTCCTGAGTAGGATATGCACATTGCCCCATGTATAAATATCTCCAATTCCAGTTTTTTGTTAACTTTATGTCTTATTTCACCAATTTCTTTCAAAGAAAGTTCTCTTGCTAATATTATACGCTTTATACCATGCTCATACCAAAATTGTGCGCTTGCCCAATTTGTATTATTTGCCTGCGTACTTAAGTGTATCTCCATTTCCGGAGCTGCTTCTTTAACCAGCATAAATATTCCGGGATCTGATAATATTAAAGCATCTGCACCTATTCTCTGCATTTGAGCTGCATAATCCTGTATACCAATTAAATCCGAATTATGGGGTATTATATTCATAGTCACATATACTCTCTTGCCCCTGGAATGGGCATACTCAATTCCTTCTTTCATTTCTTCAAGAGAAAAATTGTCTGCATATGCCCTTAGGCCATATGCCTCTCCACCTAAATATACAGCGTCCGCACCGTATATAATTGCCATTTTCAATTTTTCCAGGTTTCCTGCAGGAGCAAGCAGTTCGATTTTATCCAATATTATCACCTCTTTTAAAACTTACAGCAACTCCGTCTCCTACAGGCAATATGCATGTTTCAAGACTATTATCGCTGCAGATGGTATCTAGGTAATCTTTCAATCTTTTCACAATAGTTTTTTTCCTTCTTACTACCAGTTCTTCATTTGCAACCATGCCTTTATAGAGTACATTGTCGGATATCAATACACCGTTATTATTGAGCATGCGAATACAATGGGGAAGAAATTCAGGGTATTGTCCCTTGGCCGCGTCAAGAAAAATAAAGTCATATTTCTTATCAAGGCAGGGTAAAACCTCAGCTGCATCTCCCGCAATAATATTTATGACGTCCTTACATCCTGCTATCTTTATATTTTCTTTTGCAAGATCTATCATGGCATCATTACTTTCTATGGTATCAATAATTCCTCCTTGGTTTAAAATCTGTGACATTAAAATGGAAGAATATCCTATAGCAGTACCTATTTCAAGTACTTTGGACGGTTTTACCATATGGCCCAAAACAACCAATAGCCTTGCAACCTCAGGATGAACAATTGGGACATTATTTAATAATGCATAATTGCGCAGTTCCAGTAAAATGCCTTCATCTTTTTTTATTGTATCTCTTATATATTTATTTATATAATCATAACAGATCATAATACCAAATGACCTTCTTTTTTATTTAATTACCGTATATTTCGGCAAAATACAGGTGGTGCCAGGCATACCGGGTGCATTCAATCTATTTCTTCACTTTTAATAAATGCACCCAGATACACACATTTTTACATTTATTTAGCATTCAACTGAGCCTTAAGCTGTGCTCCCAGGTGCTCAGTGTAAGTCTTTGTAAAATAATGCTCACCTGTACCATCTCTCTTTAAGGCGAAATACAAATAATCATGTTCTTTAGGATAAAGGGCTGCTTCAATAGATTCCTGTCCCGGGTTGCAAATAGGCCCTGGGGGCAGTCCCTCATATAAATAAGTATTATATGGGTCTTCTATTTTCTCATCCTCTATACTTATTATTTCTTTCATTTTACCTTCTCTTTTGTATAGAACATATTGAACTGTGGCGCAAGACTGAAGTTTCCTTAAAGAACCGTTTTTGCTTCGCAACCTGTTGTAAAATACTCCTGCAATTATAGGTCTTTCTTCAGCTACTTTTGCTTCTCTTTCAATAATTGAAGCTAGAATAATTATATCATCCACCGACATATTTAATTCTTCAGCTCGTATATAATACTCAGGTTTAAATTTTGTATCAAAGTTTTTAAGCATTTTATGAATTATTTCTTTTTCTCCTGACTTGGGATCAAATTCATAGGTATCAGGAAACAAATATCCTTCAAGCCTGTTTTCTCTTTCAGGCAAATTTTTCAAAAACTTAAAATCAAATTTTACGCTTTTCTCCGCTGCAATAAAGTTCTTTTTATTTGCAAGGTTTGCTTTTTCAAGCAGCTCTATTATTTGACTATTATTATACCCCTCAGGTATCATAACTCTAACTCCAACAAAGTTCAATGGACTGCCTGACATAATTTCCATAAGGATGTCATACCCTTTTAATGAATTATAGTTTGTATTTTTATCAATTGCATGAACTCCTGACCTGTAAGTACCATCGTAACCGTTTACTCTAGACAGCATTCTAAAAATGAAAGCGTTTTTAATTACACCTTCTTTATTTAGAATATTTGCTATAGCTTCTGTTCCTGAACCCGTGGGTATTTCAATTAATAATTGATCTTCCAGCAATATCTGCTGTATTGTACTTACTGCACTGTAGTTTTTTACAATATATGAATATGTCGCATATCCACATCCAAATACTATAGCCAGCATTAAGACAGCTATAGACCACCTGATAATTGATTTTTTCATAAAACCACCATCACCCTTTACTTACAGGTCTTGTTCTTCACCTATTAATTTTATCCCTTGCTTCTGGCTTTTGCCCTCTGTTCTGTATCAAGTATCTTTTTTCTTAATCTTATATTTTTAGGAGTAATTTCAACCAACTCATCATCGGAGATAAATTCAAGAGCCTGTTCAAGAGATAAAACCTTTGGTGTAGTCAGTCTCAAGGCTTCATCGGAACCTGAGGCCCGCATATTGGTTACATGTTTTTTCTTGCATACATTAACTACAATATCTTCAGGACGTGAGTTTTCTCCGACCACCATTCCTTCATATACTTTTACTCCAGGACCTATAAACAGGGTTCCCCTTTCCTGGGCATTATATAACCCATATGTTATAGATTCCCCTTCTTCCCAGGCAATTATAGAGCCTCTTGGCCTAACCTGCAAATCTCCTTTATATGGTTCATATCCATAAAAGACATGATTCATAATACCATTTCCCTTTGTGTCTGTTAAAAACTCTGAACGGTATCCTATCAATCCCCTTGCAGGTATTTTAAATTCAAGCCGCATATAGCCTTCATTGGCTGAATGCATATTCACCATTTCAGCCTTTCTTGGTCCAATCTTTTCCATAACCATACCCATGTAATCTTCCTGCACGTCAATTAATAGATATTCTATAGGTTCATGTAATACTCCTTCTATTTCCTTCATTATTACTCTTGGTTTTGAAACCTGAAACTCATATCCCTGTCTTCTCATGGTTTCTATCAGTATTGAAAGATGCAGTTCGCCTCTCCCTGAAATATTAAATGCATCAGGTGTATCAGTTTCTTCAACCCTCAAACTAACGTCATTTTCCAGTTCACGGAACAGCCTGTCTCTTAAATGCCTTGAAGTTACATAAGTGCCTTCCCGTCCAGCGAATGGACTGTTGTTAACCAGAAAAGTCATAGATACCGTAGGCTCGTCAATATTAATAAAAGGAAGAGGCTCAGGATTATCCAAATCACATATTGTTTCTCCAATATTGATGCCTTCCAATCCGGGTACTGCCACTATATCACCTACAGCAGCTTCTGAACATTCAATTTTCTTTAACCCTTCAAAAATATATACCCTGCTAAGCTTACTTTCCTGTTTAGTACCATCCTTTTTACATATAACAGCCTGCTGACCCCATTTGATTTTTCCCCTTTCAATACGTCCTATGGCTACACGTCCGGTATATTCGTTATAATCGATGCTGGACACCAGCATTTGTAATGAACCTTCAGTATCACCTTTTGGAGCAGGAACCTTATCAAGTATTACCTTAAACAAAGGTTCAAGATCTACTCTTTCATCGTTCAGGTCAAGTATAGCTATACCATCTCTTGCAGCTGCATATACTATAGGGAAATCAATCTGCCCATCATCAGCTCCCAGCTCAATAAATAATTCCAAAACCTGATCTACTACTTCAAGAGGCCTTGCACCAGGTCTGTCTATTTTATTGATAACTACAATCGGCTTTAAATTCATCTGTAACGCCTTTTTCAAAACGAATCTGGTTTGAGGCATTGGTCCATCAAATGCATCAACCAGAAGAAGAACACCATCAACCATTTTAAGCGTTCTTTCAACTTCTCCTCCAAAATCAGCATGACCCGGTGTGTCGATTATGTTTATTCTAACTCCTTTATATACCACCGCAGTATTTTTAGCCAATATAGTTATTCCACGTTCTCTTTCCAAGTCGTTTGAATCCATTACTCGTTCCTGTAAACGTTCATTTTCCCTAAATATTCCGCTCTGCCTAAGCATCCCGTCAACCAATGTTGTTTTTCCATGGTCCACATGAGCAATTATTGCTACATTTCTTATGTCGTCTCTAACTTTTATCACAATATTATCCCTCTTCTTTTTAAGTTTAGCACTTGTGTAGTTTTAACTTAGTATTTGTACAGTTTTGTATGTTAATAATTTATTGCCTGTATTGTCTGCAAAATATTCTTAGCGTAATTTTAAAAACAAATCTTATTTTAAATTATTGGTGTCAGGTTGTCAACTTTTTAGTTCAACAACAGTGACCCCGGTTTCTCCCTCACCAAATTTACCAAGCCTGAAGGATTGTACATGAGGATGGGTCCTCAGATGCCTGTGAATACCTGCTCGCAGTATACCTGTCCCCTTGCCGTGAATCAAGGTTACTGATTTCAGTCCTGTCATGCTGGCATCATCCAGGTATTTATCGACACTATCAATAGCATCATCAAGGTTAAACCCTCTTAAATCAATCTCTGTTGATATATTCATGGCTTTTGCTCTGCCTATTTCCCCTGCACCAACTTTTTCTATTTCAATTTTTTGTTCATCTACAAGTTTTAAATTGGTAACATGAACATTTATCTTCATTATCCCTGCCTGGATTATGGCTTCACCATTAGCTCCGGGAGGCTCTATTACTATACCCTTCTGACCCAGGTTGACAATAAGTACCGTATCCCCCGGCTTAAGATTCTCAGGAGGCTTTACATAACTCTGTCTCGGCATTATGGTTTCCACAAGAGACTCATCTATTTTATTGACTTTATTCCTGAGTTTTTGTTTGATTTCTTCTAAAGCTCTGCTTTTATGGACATTTTGCCGGTCCTTCTCAATTCTTTTTACTTCTTCAATAACAGCTTCAGCTTCTGCCTTTGCCCCCGTTATAATTCGTTTGGACTCTTCCCTTGCTTCTCTGATGATTTTATCCTTTTCAGAGCTGATCTTCCTTTTCTGTTCTTCCAGTTCATTTTTCAGTTTCTCAATCTCAAGCCTTAAAGCTTCAGCTTTTACCCTTTCTGTTTCAGCCTTTGTACGGTCCTTCTCCATAGACAAGAGTACATCCTCAAACCTTATATCTTCCTGGGTAAGATAATCCCTGGCCCTGTCAAGCACCTCTTCCTGAAGCCCAAGTCTTTTTGAGATTGCAAAAGCATTACTCTTGCCCGGTACACCTATCAGCAGTCTGTAGGTAGGTCTCAGAGTCTCTACATCAAACTCGCAGCTGGCATTTTCAACATGTTCGGAAGTCATAGCGTAAATTTTTAATTCACTGTAATGTGTTGTTGCAACGGTAATTGCCCGCTTTTCATGCAGCTCCTCAAGTATTGCCATTGCAAGGGCTGCACCTTCTGTAGGATCAGTCCCGGCTCCCAGTTCATCTAAAAGAACAAGAGATTGACTATCTGCATTTTCCAGTATTTTGACTATATTGGTCATATGTGAGGAAAACGTACTCAAACTCTGCTCAATACTCTGTTCATCACCTATATCTGCAAAAATTTTATTAAATACACAAATCTCCGTGTTATCTCCTGCAGGTATATTTAGTCCCGCCTGGGTCATAAGAGCAAATAACCCTACAGTTTTTAAAGTTACTGTTTTTCCTCCCGTATTAGGTCCTGTTACAATAAGTGACGTGAACCTTTCTCCCACCCAAAAATCAATAGGAACAACAGTTTCAGCATTCAACAGGGGGTGTCTTCCTTTTCTTATCATAATACAGCCATCAGTATTTAACTTTGGAGAAACGCCGTTATACTTTAGACTTAAATTAGCTTTTGCAAGTATAAAATCAAGCTTTGCAAGTATGGACATATCTGTCTTTAATTGAGGCAATATACCAGCTACATCCTCTGTAAGTTCAGCCAGTATCCGTTCAATCTCAGCTTGCTCTTTGATCTGCAGCTGTTTTATACTGTTATTTGCTTCTACAACAGCCATAGGCTCTATGAACATAGTTGCACCGCTTGCCGATGAATCATGAACCAGTCCCGGAACCTCATTACGATATTCCTGCTTTACAGGAACTACATATCGTCCTGCTCTTATAGTAACGATAGGATCCTGCATATATTTCTGGTAATGGGGTGATTTTATTATTCCATTCAACTTTTCCTTAATTGATTCCTGACGTTCTCTTATTTGTCTTCTTATACTGTTCAAAGTAGGGCTTGCATCGTCTGCCATTTCTTCTTCACTTACAATTGAATAACTTATCTTATCCTCAATTCTCTTATTTGCTTCAAGGCAGTCAATAAACCCAAAAATTACATTATTCTCTTCATCGACTTTTCTATCACCTGCAGCATGGCTTTTCAAGTTTCTGCACAGTCTCAGTACATCAGCAACTCTTAATAGATCTCCCATGTTTAGAACAGCCCCCATATCCACCCTTTTCAAACTGTCCCTTATATCACGGATCCCACCCAAAGAAGGATTGCCTCTCCTCAATATAAAGCTGACCCCGTCATCAGTTTCCCTCAGCCTGTCTGCAACAACAGTCATGTCATTGGAAGGCATAAGGCTCTCAGCTATTTCTCTGCCCAGCTGGGAAGCTGTAAAACCGGCAAGTTGATTTATAATTTTATCAAATTCTAAAACTTTCAAGGTTTTTTCATTCATTTATCTGTCCCTCTATAATAAACTAATAATAAATAACTATTTGAATAATCCGTATATTGTTGCTTTGAATGCCAGATTATATCTATTATATTTTACCAGAGCTATTTAAAAGATACAAATGAATATTTAAAAAAAATAATGCCTGCTTTTGCAGGCAAATGTAGTTTCTTTTGTACGTTATCTATATTTAAGCTCATCTATAAGCAAGCCTGAGGCTTTTCTCATACCAAGTCCTGATTTATCAAGTACTTTCATGGTATTTTCATACTCAATATGTCTTTTAATTTTTAAGGTAGTTGTTTTAATAAGATCTTCATAGGTCATAACAAAATACCGGATAATTTTATACTGAGGTACATTTTTATTTATTTCTTTTATAGCATTATTAAAATATGCTGCCAGTTTTGTTTCAAGCGTTGTATCATCTGCGAATTTCGAATGTGTATCTTCTGTTAAGGCAGGAAGGTTCTCCTTATCAACTACAATTTTTGCACATACCTGAATACCCCCATCAAAAGCCCTGTTGCCCCAAACAAAAGAATCCTTTACTCCCGGAATATTGTTGAGCAATACCTCGTATTCCTCCGGGAATGCTTTTTTACCATTTGTAAATACAATCATGGTCTTGGCTCGGCCCGTTATTTTTAAAAAACCATTGTCATCAACAATTCCCAGATCACCGGTTCTGAACCAACCATCTTTATACATGACCTGTGCCGTAGTATCAGGATCTTCATAATAACCCAGCATTACATTGCCGCCCCGGGTGATAATTTCTCCCATTCCATTTTCATCAGGAGAATCTATGGCTACCTCAATTCCACCCAGAGGGTGCCCTACAGTGCCAGGTTTACTGGCAAAATCATTGTTTGCACATATAACAGGAGATGTCTCTGTGAGACCATAACCTTGAAGCAGATAAAGCCCTATTTTTTCAAATCCGATAACCACATCCGGATCTAAGGGAGCAGCACCTGAAACTGCCAGTCTTAAGCCCGGCCCTATCTGTTCAAATACACTTCTAAA
>DAOSDD010000074.1:0-17711 GCA_035362115.1 Clostridiales bacterium
TTGGTAATGTATTCTTCCCTTGGTTTATTTTTCTTCGAATGAAAAAATCACACCCAGTAATATTAATTGATTGGCTGCATATAGATTAAGTCGTAAATACTCCCTGTTATTTCTATATCGCTAATTTCTTCGGTTACTGATGTGGTACCTTTCCATGCTGTTACCGTCATTTTATATGGTTGATTTTTGCGTACATTATCCCATGCTTTTGTATCATTAGCCAATGGTAATATGTATTTCCATTCTTCTGTATATTCTTTTTTTGTACTATCTAGTAGAATAACTTTTGGGAAACTGATATAATCTAAACCAAAATCATTTTTATAGTCGTATATGTTTCCATATGCGTCTATAAACTGCATGGCTTCCAATTCTGGACTAAACCTTATTTCAACCTTTTCTGCATATCCAGCTGTACTTACCCTTACTGTTACCTCTTCTAAACTTAAAAATCTATGCGGTTCATTTGTTAATATTATTTGTGGATCAAACAGATCCGCTTGTCCTCTCCAATGATTCCAACCACCTTCTATGGTTATATCTGTAATCATTAATGATTCAACCCTGAACTGTACATTTTTTGTTTCACTTTTACCACTAAGTGTAGTTGCCGTGAACCTAGCTGTATATGTTCCTTCAGGTATATTGGTAGGTATGGTGTATCTGTTTGCCCAATTTTTCATATTACCTTCTTGAATTCCAATAAGGTCTAATGTCTTTTGATACGCTGTTCCATAAAACAAAATTGCTCTTGTAGTATTTGCATACCTTGTTGTTGTTGCTTTCACATTTACTGTAGTTTCTGTCATAACCGTTTCAGTCATTGATGGGGCTAAGTTAATAGGTGTATTTACTATTACGGTAAACACTTTTACTTCCTTTTTGCTAGGATTGGTAATATCAATAGCAGCTATTTCAAATGTATATGTCCCATCCTTTACTGCAGCTGGTATTTCATAGTTAATACTGCCCCAATGTATATCATTGCCAGTCTTCGTATCTCTTGTAGAGTTGTAATATTGGGTTTGCTTTCTACTTATTGTTCCATCTTTTAAAACCATTTCCAGTTTTATATCGTAAGGGTATCTTGTCCATACGTCATATACCTCCAGGTATTCGGAAGCAGGAATATTGCTAAGGCTAAAACTTGAGTCCTTGGGACGTAGTTTTGCATCAAATTGAATGGATGGTGCGGATGCTAATGTAAAATTCATAGTAAACGGATCTGACCATACTCCTTCAACATCTTTAACATAGTATTGTAATTCATAAGTTCCAGGTGATAATTCTTCCGGAATATAATAATACCATTCGCCACCGGTCCTTCTGAACATTATTTTTCTTTCTACAATTCCCTTATCCTCTCTTGAATATTGATGATCAAGGTCATAGGATTGGCACACCCATTTGGTTTTATATACTCCTTTGGTATTATCATAATCCCAGTCTAATATAGCTCTTACAATAGGTTTTCTGTGAGCATATATTCTTATTTCAGGAGTTCCTGAATAGTAGGAATAGTTTGCAAAGTTGGGATCAGGTGAAGGTTGGTCCTTTATTCTTCTGAATATACGGAACTCTCCTACTCTATTAAAATTACTTACCTTGGTATCTACCCAATTACTATTTTCAGAAAAGCTTGCTGCTGCAAAACTTTCCATTCCTGTTGGATTATCGAAGTAGCTTGGATTTTGAACATATTGGAATTTTTTCTCCACAATTGGATCGTTTTCTTCATCAACATCCATAGTTTTTATATCAAATGTATCTACTCCTATAAGTACATAATGTTTTTCTACTGCTGGACTATTTGTGGCAATATAGTCAAGTACCTCCTGCATAATCTCCTCTATAGGCTTATCTTTTGATATATAATGGTCATGCGCTATCTGTGTCCTAATAGAGCTGCTTCCCACAAGTATTAGCCTGACATCTGCCTTTGACATTACCATTCCAAGGTCCGTAAGCTCATTTATGTTTCCATCACTTACATACACAACATATTTGTCTGAAGTTGCTCGGAATGGGTTTATATAGTCCTGACGCACATTCTTGTATATTGTACCGGAATAATATCCTATATAATCACTTCTCCATCTAATATCGGGTACATATACATCAACTTCCTTACTCAATGTTCCGCTGTAGGAGACTGTATAAGATTCATACACAGTCTCTACCGGAACACTTTTATAAAGATACCCTGAATATTCTGCAACCCATGTTTGTATATATACGTCCCATTCGTCTGAAGAATAATGTTGATAATCATATGGCCCACTGGTACCTGTCCTTTGAATATAACCGCTATAGCCATCTTCATCAATATTATAACTTGAAGGTGCAGGGTCGCTCTCATAGGTTTGGCTTTTTCCGCTTATATGGTACCATGTTTCTACCGTATTACTGTGAGATGCAGTAAAGTATCTTGATTCACTATCATAACTTGTGCTCGAACTTATTGATGGGTCTGATGTTGTCCCATATATATAACCACTATAACCATCCTGATTAATATAAATACTTGAAGGAGCTTCAGAACCTTCCGTGCTTTCTAATGATCCATCCCTATATACTTTTGTTATGGTATAGCTATCCGAATCGGTAAAAGTTTTATATTCCGTTTCAGTTTCCCAACCTCCATAATCTATATATTCTCCATTATCTACAACCCTGTCACGATAAAGCGTTCCAGAATATCCACCGCTTGAATACGATATGGAAGATGGAGGGTCCGATTCTCCGGATCTATAAGTATCACTTACCGTTTGCGAATATTCATAGGTTTTCATATCCCAGGTTTCAACCTTTGGCAGTATATTCTTTGTTCTTAAAATGTTGTTAAAGTTTATTCTGTTTTCTGTTATATACTGTTTTTTAGTATCGCTTAAACTTTTATCCATCATGATATATAAGTCTATTTCAGGCCTTACTATGGGAATATCTACATATATATCTGTCATTGGTATTAGATTATCTACCCAAAATTCACTCTCTATTGTTTTCTTCTTTTTATCGGCAGCAGTTATAAATTCTGTTAGAGTATCCTGCCCGAATTCTTCAGTTGCTATTGCCACCAGCTTATATTTCCCCAGCTTGTTGGGTGCATAGCCTGTAAATTGACCATTAGGAAATGTTTTCACCAGCTGGTCGCATACTCCGTCATTATTGCTGTCATAGTATAGCTGCAGAGTTTTTGATGCTACGGTATCATTATCAACACTGCTTGCCGAATAGTGCAGTTTTAATTCCTCACCCCTAGTTAATACTCCGTTCCATATATTCATTTCTATTGCAGGCGGAGTATCTTCGCATATGACAAAGTCTAAGGTATAAGGCTTGGATACTCTGCCTAATGTATTTGTTATAGTTAACTCCAATCTATATACCCCCGGCTTCTTATATAGAAATTCCCTGTGTTTATCTGATGTTGGAGTTCTTTGTTTGAGTGAACTTGATTCCCCATCTACAGTAATAAATTTCCACTCATAAGATATTATTGGGTAATGGTCCAGCACTATTTGAGTATTGCCTATTGTACAATTTTCAACGGCTGATAGCTTTCTATTTTCCTTAAATGTGCCATCCAGTTTAAATTGTGCAACAGGTTTTGTGTCATATATATATGCCCAATGAATAGATGTGCTTATTATGCCTTCTACACTTTCATAATAGACTTCTATTCTTTTCATCCCGTCTTTTTCGTCGCCGAATACATAGTTGCCACTAAAAAACAGATCATCGTCCACTATTTCACCGTTTATATATACTTCTCTTAATAAAACAGTTCCTGGATCGGTTTCATCATAGGCGGGAAAAGGTACTATATCAAATCCTATATTGGGTATATGACATAAGGGTTGAACTATAATTGGTGGTGGTGGAGGCGGCGGGGGTGGTGGTAATTCCTCGTTATCATCAAATTTCGGTGTTTCCCCTGCGGGCACTTTTGTAATTGTGAATACTATAGTTGTATCGCTATTATCTTTGTTATCTTTACTGTCATTAAAATATACCTTTACATATCCATTCATTGGCCATGATTGATGATCAAATATATCTCTTCTCTTAAATTGTAGCGTAAATACTGCTTCTCCTGCATTCTTTTGATAGGTATTTGGGCTTACGCTTTCCGTTAGCCCACCTAAAGATATATCCCATCTTATTATATCGTCCCTATTATATCTTTTTTCCCTTTCCTTCAGATCATTATAAAAAGTATCATCCTGGAGTACACCTTTTACCTTTACCTGAACATTTACAAAGCTGTCTAAGTATTCGGGACCATTAATTTCACCATAGTCCAATATATTGAGATATTCCGGTGGGGTCAAAACCTCAATCGTAGTTTCAACCTCAGTCATGAGTTTCCCTTTTGTGATTTTGTTTGATGGTGGTACCTTTTGAATTTTAAATGCTAAATTAGCACTGCCATTATTCTCATTACTTTTATTATTTTTAAAATTTACCCTCGTATTTCCGTTCAATGTATATGTATTTTGGGCAAGTATGCTTGCAATTTTATATCTTAAGATAAATTTTGCTTTGCCTTTATTATAGTCTGCAGACTTTACATTGTTCTGTATATGGCTCCCAAGTGATATTGTCCAGTCTTTTATATCCTCCCTTGTGTACCTTGCTGTTTTCTTGACAGGGTCTCTATAATATTCTTCATCCAGCAGTACGCCTGCTACTTCTACTTCTACCTCTATTTCTCTATCAAGGTATTCGGGCGTATTTTCGGGACCAAAATCTAGTATTGTAAACCGGTTTTCAGATGTCAATATCTTTACGGAAGTTACTACATCGGTCATAAGCTTGTCTACATGATCCAACTTGTCTATGGTGAAAGTACGGTACAGGAGATCGTTGTTATACTTGAACCATGCCTTGCCTTCACCGGGATAGTTTATGGTAGGCGGAGACATTATATGTATATACCGATAGGCCTCCCTTTCACTTGATATTTCTGCGTTAGCAAAGGTTAGAAGATCGCCATCCTTTTCGATGGGCCGGTTTATCCAGTCTCGGGTGTTTATATCTTCGGGTGTTTTATATCTTTCTGCAGCTGCGTTATACAGACTTATGTTTTTTTCTATCTTGTTTGGATAATCCCATGGTCTGTATAACCAATAATTGTCGTTTATGCTTGAACCTGTAACCACATCTAAGGTCCACCAGGTATTATTATACTTGTTTCCTACTCTATCGTAACCATGATAACGGTACTCTCCCCTTACACCACTTTTACTATAGTAGCCTGTTCCATGAGGACTGTCGGTTTCAGCCTTAAAGTCATTCGGTCTTGAGTTGACGGTAGAATAATCTCCATACACTACAACGTTTTTAGCAAACCATAACCTGTAGTTAAAGGGATAAACATTACCATCCTTGGTTATTGTAGAAGGAGTTCCTGCGGGTAAAATATCCTTTAAACTATCAAAAGTAGCTTTATTGCTTTCGCTGTAGAATATGGGGTAATATCCTTGTTCATAGTATTTTTCACTATCTGAGGCTGCATCTACGGTCAATAATGATATGTTGGGTATAACAAATAATGATAATATTATTGATATTATTAATATTAAGCTTATTTTTCTAGTATTCTTCATATTTTTTCACCTGTTTTATTTTCTAAGATACATTGGAAAATATTTAATTGATTAGTTATTAGTTTCTTTAAACCCTACATATAATCCTGTGCTTTTATCGCCTTCAAATTTTGTAAAATATACACTCCTATTATTTGCCTTATATTGTTTTTTAAGTTCTCCACCCTTAATACCTAATTCTATACAATAGTCAAAATCTTTTATTACCTTATCTGCTTCCTTTTCAAAAAGATGGTTGAATAATTCAATATATACATCTCTGTGTAATTCCTTTACTGCTTCCGGCTCATGTATTGTAATGCTATAACCGTTTAAATACCATTCAGGCATATATATCATTATACCACTATCAATAAATATGCTACTTTCTTCATAGGCTTCTTTGCTTTTATAAAAACTTAAAAATACTAATTCATCTGTGGCATTATATCCGATATCCGGAAAGCCTTTGCTTTTCCCCATGCTATCCCTCATTACTTTTATTACGTCAATTACTTCCGGTTTAGATGGTGGATATATCTCATAAGTTACACCAGTATATGTATCTGTTATGACTGCAATTTCTTCATCCTTGGGCTTCATTGGCTTTCTCAAGCCTTTATCTAGGTACCTCATTACAATGGCACTTCCTTCGCCCCTGGTAAGCGTCTTTTTAGGCAGGAAACTTCCATCGCTAATGCCTGTTATAAAGCCCATTGAGTAGGAATATAGCACATGCTGTTTATAGTCATCGCCTATATCGTAATAATCAGGTATTCTTAATTTAGCGTAACTTGTATGATTGGGTATGGGTGCTTCTTCGGTTTTTAACGCTGCCTTTACGATTATTCTTGCTGCTTCTTGCCTTAAAATTGGTCTTCTGTAATCGGTAAATTCCTTTTCGTCTATGATTTTTTCTTCCTTAGCCAGCTTTATGTAAGGCTCTGCCCAATAGTCTATTCCTTCCTCTACCTTATGGCCCATTGCACGCAAGGTCATTTTCAAAAATTCGTCTACTTTTAAGGTATCTTCCGGACCGAACCTGCCATCTCCGTATCCTGCAATTATTTCTAATAAATTAAGTTTCCCTACGTATTCCCTGCTCCAATGTGTTAGCATGTCTGTGAATTTATTTACTGCATTAGTGACACTCTCTATTTTGAAACTTGCTAACTTCTCTAATAATGGGTTAATTAAGTCGGATAAAGTAGTTGTTATTTTGTTTATAATTGTTGTACCTTCGCTATCAGCATAAACTGGTACTATATTGGCAAATAGTAGAGTTGTTATTAAACATAATATAACCGCAAGTTTAATTTTCTTATTCATACGCTTATTGCCCCCTTTTATTTGTAATGTTATAAAATACATATCATGCCTTTAATTTATTCTCTACTCGGGATAACCGATAATTCAATCCTTCCATTACCTTTAGCGAAAGCTAGTAATTCATCCTGTTTAGTATCTACCTCAAGGCATATATACTTAGGAATAACATTTCTATCAATATTATTTTTTATGAGTTTTCCTTCTTGGGATATAAGTGCAGCTACTCTTATTTTTTCCATGCGTTCTACTTTTCTTTCTTCAGGTTTTTGAGTAGGTACAAATAATATATCTACATACTGATCAGCTTCTATCCACCATCCGTTAGCCTGATCGCCTTTAAGTTCTAATGTGAATAGTCTGTTATTATCATTTTTAACTGCTATTTTTTCCATTAACTCGTTCTCCTTATATATTTTGCTTTCCAATATCATTTCCTTTGCTTCTATGTCCATTTTTGTTTTTTTCCCAATTAATTTACCTGCATTGGTTACTGATTTTAAATGCGCAAGCCCTATATTTACTTCTCTCATCTCAAGCATGTCTTCGGTTATTTCTGTGTTCGCCGGTATATATTCCTTTGCAAAAACTACTTTGACCTTTGCTTCGTACTCAGAACCTGTTTTTACTATATATGTTTGTACTGCAAGCAGTACCACTGACAATATTACCGTTATTATTATTAATTTAGTCCTTTTCATAGGCTTCCTCACTAAAGATTTTTATTATTTGTCTATAATATTAGTTGTTTATTGGCAGTTCTGTATCTACATGCACCTTGATGTATATAACATCTTTGCCTATTGCAGACAGGATTACCCTTCTAAACAGCATCGGTTTTATAGGAACTTTTATAACTGAGTGCATCGTTGGCCTTGTAATACTATTGCCTTGCGAGCATGTTATAGGGAAGGTTGTATTTATATGCAGATATGCCTTTAATTCGTCTATCACTACTTCTCCTTCAGCAATGCTATTTCCTTCAGGTGTCATATCTGCTTTTAATTTTAGGTTTTTTGCTAAAATATTTTTATAAATTGTAATTTCAGAATTTAGTCTTATTGCAGCGTCATTTTTTGCAGCATCTTCAGTAGATATAGCATTATATGAGGCTAAATTCGCTACATCTACGGCATCCTTTATTATGTTTACTTTGTTATATAATATATATCTTTCCATGACTACGGCAAATAAAGGTAATATAATAAATATTATTAACCCTAGTAAAGCTATTACGTGGGCCGTTGCACTACCTTTATTGTTTTTAATCATGTCCTTTACTTCTATCATTTCACAACCTGCCTTGATGTTATTGTCCTGTCATATACCATCGTACTGGTAGTCTTTTCTGTCGTAAACATTGATTTAAAGCTTCTATAATCGTATTTCACTTCTACTTTTAAGTTTAATTCCTCACCTTTTTTCTTAGTAAAAGTTGGTGTGCCGGTTATAGTTATTTCTTTAAAACCTAAGCTTGTTAACTTATTTTGAAGATTGATTTCTTCTGTAATTGTTAACCCGTTATCGTTCTCCATTTTTAATAGTGTCTTTCTGCATTCTATATCCATTGCATTTTTCTTTGACATAGGTACGAACATCCATACAATACCAACGATAAGGCTTATTATTACTACTGTGATTATAGAAAAGATTATTATGTTGTCCATATCGACCTCCATGAGCATATATAGAGAACAGTTAGCCAGAGAAGTCCGAATTACAAAAAACTTCTCTGGCCTTAGAAACCATTAAATCGTATCTATGAATACTTTGGTTGTTACTCTGCTCCACCAATCCTGTAAATGACCTGCTATGCTTTCGTACAAGGTATCTAAAGCTGGGTACATTACTACCACTGTTATTATTACCCCTGCTACAAGGATGAGAATATAGCTTACTGCACTTCCTTTGTTGTCTTTTAATGCTGTTTTTGCTTTTTCTTTACTTGTCATCAAATTGCTTCTCATTTTTAATTCTGTTACTATTAATTTTTCTTTAATGTTTTTCATATTAATAAAACTCCGTTTCTGTATTAATAATTTTATTTGCCTAAAAACTAAACATTTCTTCTATACCGGACAATGCTTCCATTATCATTGGCATTGTTACCATGAGAACAATTATAAATGCAAAAGATAATGCTGCTGCTATGCCAATATATGTACGTCTATCTGTTTCTGCCTGGATATAGTTCATATACTTATTGAACATCAATTCTTCTTGCTGTTCTAATAGATTGCCCTCACCTCCTGTGGCTACTCCTTGTTTTATAGCTATTACTAATGTATCTGCTTCCAGATTATCGTACTCGTTAGATATTTCTTGTATTGCAAGGTCTATATCAGTTGTTAGTTCATAGGTTGCTGCCATCCTTATGAGGCTCATTTTTATTCCTTCATCGTCCATTATTTGATATACTATTTTTATAGCTTCTGGTATCGTAACACCTGATGATATTTGGTTATGTAAGAATTTATATATTTTGTATACATGTCTTTGAAACTTCTTGTTTATTTCTATTTTATTTTGATAAATCACTAATTCCGTTGTTACATAGCAGGCTGTCGCTGCTATTATAGGTCCTAAGATATTTTTTCTATAATTTGTTAGCATAGCTATTAGAAATATTAATAACGGTACAATGTATTTGCAGGCAAGATATATTAATGCTGCGTGCTTGTTTTTATATCCTGCTTTTTTTACCTTTTCCTTGGCTTTAGTATATATATCTCTTTCTTTATCACCTCCACTTACTTTCTCCAGTTCCAGTGTTGCTTTTCGCCTTATCTTTAAAAACAATGCTTTTTCGCTAGTCCTGCTTCCTTTTGCTTCCCGGCTATACCTCCCCCGTTTTAATTTAAGTTTTAGTAGCAAATTTGATATAATTATGCCGTTTAAAATTAGCATTATTATACTGAAAACAATATTGCTTTTTGCCAGATTAATTATTTCATTCATAAATTCAGGCGTGGAGACTTGTGACTTCAGTCATGAGAGGAAACGCCCGTCCTCCTTTCTGCTAATAATTATTTTATGTTACATTAATTTTTAATATCTAAACTGTGTAATTTTCATAGTAAGGTATATGCCTACTGCATACACTAACGAAAATATTGCTAATAATATTCTCCCTTGTTCAGTATATAGATAATATGCTCTGCCTTCCAAACTGTATTTTAATATAGCTGTTGCTACAACAAATACCAGGCCCATTATTATATAAATTACAACTCTATCTGTTAAAGTTGAAATTTTACGTCTATCCATTTCATTTTTTATTTTATAGAACTGCGACTCCATATTAGTTAAAAGTTTTTTAGTATCTCCCCTGGACTTAATGTTTTGTTTTATATTTATAACGAACTCTGAAAATTGTTCGTTGTTCACCTTGATTTGTAAAATATCTAATGCTATCTCAGGATCTATTCCACTTTTTATTTGTATAACCATTTCAGCTATATATGTTCTCAGAGGATAATCTAAAGATTCTACTGATTTTTCAAATGCGTAAAATATATCATCCTTTACAGAACACCATCTGTTTAATATTGTTATAAAGCCAGCTAATTGTTGTGCAGTCTTTTGCGAGTTTATTTTGCCTATCATATCTAAAATAACTACGGGGATCATTGATATTATTGCACTTATTATTATTGATGTTGGCAACCAATTTACCATGCGATATGCAGGTTTTATAGAGAGTAAGAATATTATTAACATGAAAATAAGTAGTATATATGCGTTTATTTGTATATATCTAAATTTCTTGTTTACGTTTGTACGGTGTATTAAATTTATTTCTATTCGTTCTATAAATCCTTTTTTTGTATCAAGCTTGGTTGTGTATTTTTTGATTTCATTTTCTATTAATCTTTCTTCTAACTTTTTGTTCATATTAGTTAGTTTTATATGTATGATTTTTTTATACACAATTTGCTCCGCAATGAGGAAAGATAAAACTACTGTTGATATTACTAAAAGTGCAGATACTATATAAAATATTATTTCTCTCATATCTCTTCGCCCCCAAGTTTATCATTTAGGCGTTCCCGGAAATTATTTGTTTTTAAGTGTTTTGTTTTATCGTATTTATATAATTCATTGTATATAAAATCATCTTTCGCTTTATCATAGCCTAGAATCTCAACTATGTTTACGATTTTGAATTTCTCCATGTGAATTATGCAGTCAATACTTCTACCTATTATGTCTTTTACGGTGTCTTCACTTTCTCCAATGTTTGCCATTTTGCTTAATGTCAATAATCTTTCTAAGCAATCGTAGGCCTTGCGTGAATGTGTAGTTGTTAAAAATCTATGGCCACTTAACGCAGCTCTTATCCCTTCCCATGTTTCGGCTTCTACACTCTCGCCTATCACATAAGTATCAAGACTCATGGTTAAACCGTCCTTGATCAAGTCTCTTAGCGTTACTGTTCTTCCACCTTCACCTTCTTTTTTTACTCTTTGCTCTATGCAATTGGGTTTCTCAGGGAATATCTCTGCATCCTTTTCACATATCAGTACTCTGTCCAATTCCGGCATGTTATTTATTATTGCTTTTAGCAATGTCGTTTTCCCTGCCGCCCCTTTTCCTGATATAACTACATTTGCATCCGATACTGCAAGCTTTTTAAGGAATACTTCTATTTCTTCGTCAAGCATTCCTTCCTTTTGCAATTCATCTAATGTAAGACTTTTTTCAGGATGTTTTCGTATGCTTATAGCAGGACCCGATATATTTCTAGGCGGTACCGATACGTTAATTCTTAACCTTTTTTGGTTATCGGTTACACGGCAATGGCTATCATTTTCGTTTATAATTCCATAGTTCCTTCTTACGAGTAGTTTGCAATACTTATCAAATTGTTCTTCGCTCCCAAAATCTATATCTATCTTTTGCCGCATACCTTTTCTTGTGATAGTAAACTCATTATATTTTGTACCATCTATATCACTTATGCTTTCGTCTTCTAAGTACTCCTGCAATGGACCATAGCCAAACATGAAATCAAATACCCTTTTTATAAACTTATCTCTTTCCAATATGTTGTATTTATTTTTGTCTATATTTTTTATAATTGCTGTTTCTAATACTTTTTTATCAATTATGCCATTTGCTATGTCAGCTACTAATTTTGGACTTTCTTGCAATATATTAAAAGTAATCTCTGTCACTATGTCATTCATATTAGATTCAGCGGTTCTGTTTGTTTTAACTTGACTTCCTTCCAGCAACTGATTAAGAGTTAGAACTGTCGGCACTTATATTTTCATCCCTTCTTGTTAATCTATTTTTTTAAATTTAAAATTTTCTTTTGTTTTCAGTTTAGGTGTTAGCTCCAGCTGTTCAATTATTTTTATATAATCCCTTTTAACTGCTTTCTCCATTGTTTTCGCATAACACTTATTTTTACTTCTGCTTAGTACTCTTGCTTTGCTATATCTTACTTTACCTATATAAGTGTCTTCTGTTATTTCCTTTAACTCTGCATTTGTTTCATGTATTCCTGCTATGTATTCGTAACCTACAAATTTTGTTTTATCTAGCCTCATTCCTTGCTTGTCCTCTAAAAACATAAGGTAATTATTATATTCTCTCAACTCTACTGTATTAGGCTCTATTGCTGCTATATTAATATCGGACCTTAATAAGCTTGTTATTGTGTATGCATCGTAAATGTGTTTGTTTGCTAATAATATTGTTATTTCAAAATTCTGATTTGCCTTTTCTATGATGTCTCCTAAATTCTCAATCGTATAGTATTCAAAGTTATCTAGGTCATAATTGCCTGTGATGATATATAAATTTTTTAGTTCTTCCCTTTGTATTGCTGCTTTTCTTATTAATTCACCATTTAAATACTTCCTGTTTGACCATTCAATTAAAATATCTAGTCCTGTTTTTCTCTCTAAAAGGTCATCAGACTCTTTTTTTATATTTAAATATAAATCTGCTTTAGGACTTAATAAATCTACATCAAGCAACAATATATTTTTTCCTGTTTCTTTCGCTATCCGGTATGCTAATTCGCATCCAAATTCCGGATTGCCCCATATTGTTATTATTTTGTTCATTCTGCCCCCCTTCCTTTACTTGAGCAAAATTAATTCTTTTTTTTATTATACCATCCACTTTTTGATGTCAAATGCATATTACAATTTATTGTAATATCTGTTTGTCATGGGGGTTTTGACTATATATTATAGTAATACCTAAATTTATAGCCTTGTGAGATTTGGGGCAAAGAGTATTCCCACAAGGCTATAAATAATTTATGAAACTTTAGATAAAATCTTTTCTGCAATATCATCTTCGTCAAACTCTGAAGATTTATAAATAATATCGCAGAATTTTTTAAGCGTGAAATCAGATACACTTCCTATGCCTTTATCTAATACCACTCCGATTACGTTAAACTTCATTTCATTTTTTGTTTTTAAAAATTCTTTCAAAAAATCGTCTGAAATGTCGCATTCACCGTCGGTTATAAATACTAGATCGGCATATTTGTACTTATCTGTTTCTAATAACTTCTTAGCTTCCAGTAATGGTGTTTCAAAATCAGTGCCACCGTCTAGAAAGTTACATGCCATTTTCATTACAGCTTCCAGGCTATAATTTTCTTTATTGATTTCATTGGTAACACATTTTCCTTTACTGGAAAAATGAATGCTGGCAAAATTTTTGTTGTTAGATAATGCTACCTCTAATAAGGAACAACATATCGCCTTGCTCCAAAAGTCTTTACCACTATTCATCGACCCGGATTCATCGCAACAAATTACCATGTTTCCTGAACCCTTGCCAACCTTTTCTCTCTTTTTGAACTGCTTTAACTGTTTCCCGGCATACTTCTTTAAAAATACAAGTTTGCTATGAGGATTAGATAACATTGCAAATTCACTTGATAGCACCCTGTTTAAATCATTGCCCAGCTCTACACTATACCGTTCGCCAATATCATAAGTGTATGAATCTTTTAGTTTGCTTCTTGCAAGTCTGCGGTAACGACCTACTAACTTTGCCATTTCGCGAAACCTATTGTTTTTACGTACTTTTTCAATAAGGTCCTTCTTATATAATTTAGGTTTTCAAAGATCTAATTATTTGTAAAGTATTATAATATATATGCACAAAGCCGTTTGATCTTGGCAGGTGATCTTTGCACAGTCATAAAATATTTACGGATAGCCTGCACAATGTCTGCTATTGATTCGAACAAGTGGTTATGTGTTACATTCTTTCGGATGTCTTTCCAAAGGTGTTCGATTGAATTCAAATCAGAACTGTAAGGGGGTAGATACTTTAAAGTTATATTTTTTAATGAGTCCAATAACTCCATAACACTGTTGGTATGATGATATCTTACATTATCAAGGAGCAGTATCACTTTCTTGTTAACATAATGTGCCGACAGCTTATTTTAAAAAATCCTTGAAGCTATCAGAGTTGCCAGCTTCCGAAGTTGAATAATGCACCTTGCCGTCAATGGGGTTTACCGCTCCAAACATAACGATTCTTTCCCTGGAGCCGGAACTGTCCGTCGGTATGATTGGCTGATTACCCTTAAGCGACCATTTTAATATTGTAGTAGGTTCATCCGTAATTATCGCCTCATCTTCATAGAGTATTACGGTATCATCATCGGAATTTTCAAGAATATCCTGCAATTCTTTCTTATATTGATCCTGCAGCTCCTTCTTGGCATTCCGGCTCTGCTTTTTAGGTCTTTGCAGAGTGAACCCAAGTTTGTGGACTAAATCATACAAGCTTGAAGCCTTATAATTGATGCCCCATTGCTTGCTTATCCACAATTTTAATAGGGGAATGTTCCAGTTGCTTTTATTGAATCCGCATTCCCGGGGAGATTTTAGTAAGGCCTCTTTCACAGCTTGCCTCTGCTCTGGAGATAAATAACTAGTTCGGTTGCTGTGCCGGGCATCAATAAGACCAGCTATACCATATTCGTTATACCGGTGCACCCACTTACGGACATTGGTATCTGCCATATGAATATCCTTGGCTACTTCTATGCTTGGTTTACCATCCCAAGTCTGTAATACAGCAAGCATTCTTGTTCGAAGTTTTGCATCATTACAGTCCTTGTAAGAAGCTTCAAGTTCTTCATAGGAACAGTGTTTTTTATTTATTTCAAGCTTCCTTCTACTCATAATATCAGAGCCTTTCTAAAAAATGTTCTGATATTATGATAACCTATAGTGGTGTCGGTATTATACAGGTAATATAATGTAATTACATTTATGAAAACCTAAACTATATAGTTTCGGTTGCCATGTATTTAGGATCATTATCGCCCCATGCATCTAAAATATCTTTTATTTCTTCTGTTTTATTAATTGCTTTTTTCAGCGCAGCTGATATTTTTTGTTCTATTTGCTCTTTATTTTTTGCGCTGTTTTGGTCAACTATCTTTTCCAGGTACTCTATCTGTTTCTTTTGTTTTTCTAAATCTTTTGCTGTAGCTATTGCTTGCTGTATCATTATTTCAGATTGCTCCAGCTCCCCTTTCTCTGAAAACTCTTTTGCTTTATCTAATAAATCTTGCAATTCTCCTTGTTTCTCTTTACTTTGTAAAACCTTTTTTTCCATTACATCCAGTGTCTTTTTCTCACCGGACACATCCTTTAACAATTCGTCTAAATTATCAAATATGTTTACTATAAACTCCTTTGTTGCTTCAATACTTTCCGTATCACAACCTTCTGTTAATTGCTTCAATACATGATATTCATCATCTTGCATTGTTTTTATTATGATGTGCTTATTAAATTTTTGAGCCGGCAAACTTAACTCCGACTCATCTTTGATTTCAGGCTTTACATTATAAAATGCATTAAAAATATCTTGTGTTAAAGCCGGAAAGGTTTTTAATTTTTCCTGGCCCAGATGTTCTATATTTTTTAGCACACCATTATCTTGTTCTACTTCTTTTCTCTTTTCTTCATAGACCATTTTATCTATCATTGAATGTTTAATAACATTATCATTGCCTATATCGCTACTGGCTTTTAGTATGTTATCAGCTGCTTTTAGCCAGCCTGGACTTAATACACTCCTGAACAATTCCTCAAAATTAGGATTGACTTTCAAGTGTTTTCATCTCCTTTACTGTTTTATTTTTTTGTATTTGTCGGGAAAATATAAGAAAGGGGATTAAATTGAACTTCGTAGTTTTCCCCCTTCTTTTATGTGACAAATTTCGACTGTTTTTACCTATCCATCATCATTTTTGTTTCTTTTAATGGTAGTTGTGAAAACCCTAATGCAGAGTTTATTTTCATATTAAGTTCTTCTAATTCATCTATTGACTTGATATACAGTTCTCTATCGGAATCTGACCTTATGTTTTTGTCGTACCCCAACATGATATCGTATATACGGACTATTTCCTTCCTAAATTTTTTGCAAAGGACCATCTTTTCTCTTTCTTCCAGCCCCTTATTGATTGTTTCAACATTATGATTGTATAAGTCCCTAGCTATTGCCATGGTTGCATCTATAGATTCTTTCATAGGATTTTTTATATTTTGTTCAATTATTTCCTGGACCATCGGTATATCTGATGGCATATCCCAGAAATAGTTTTTTAAGTATGCCAAATCTTCTATTGCAACAGCATTTCTTTTATTGAGGTACGCAACAGCTTGCAGCAAGGTAGTACAGTTTAAATACCTTCTGTCTGTTACATGAATACCTTTTGCTCTAAGGTTTATTAATATTTTTTCTAGTAATTCCTTAATGGGTGTCGGAACTTCTACAAACAATAATTCCTTTTGCATTTTTTCTAACTCAGACTTTGGTATAGTGGCATTAACCATAAGGTTTTTGTTTAACAATTTCTCTCTTTTCCTTTGCATAACCACATTCAAAGCCTTTTCTCTGTTAGACTTACCGGTTATATAATCAACTTTAACTTTGATTTCAAACCGATCTATTAGTGCAGCAAAAACACGTTCTTCAGGATCTCTTGTATCGGGTATTTCGTTTGAGGCACCAATAAATGTGAAAGCCGGTATGTCATATGTCATGCCATAGTTTGTATATTCTCTCTCATTCATCGCTTTTAACAAAGAGTTTAATACGGACCTAGCTTTGAATGTTTCTTCCAAAACTACAACATCAGCTTCAGGTAACATATTTGATGTATCTATTCTTTTGTTGCCTTTAGCAAGTTCTGTAATGTCTAATACGCCAAACAGTTCTTCAGCATTAAATTGTTCATGCAATTGTGCTTCGAAGTGTTTTGCGCCATCAATTCGGTTTACCAGATTTCTAATAGTATCTGATTTGTTATTGCCCGGCAGACCAAGCAAAAATATATTCATCCTGGCTAGCATTGCAAGTGCTAAATACTCTATTAATTCCTCTTTTTCTATGGCTAATGTTGCAACATCAGCCATTACTGCCTTTAGTTTATCAACTAGCTCAAAACTAAAATTGAATTTTTTACTTTGCATTGATTACCTCTCCTTTTTTAAAAAAAATTTTAGAGGTGGGCTTTTTCCACCTCTAATTCTAGTTTTGTATTTGTTTTTCTTGAATCTAGGCAGCTACAAAACCTATTTGACCATCTAGAGGCTTTGTACCTGTCTTAAAATTTGATGTTTCTCTAAGCCTCATTTGTAGTTCCGTGGCCAGAAATTCCACATTTTCAAATTCATCATTGAGTTTACTTAAACTTTTATTGAAAAGGAGCTCATATTTTCCCTTTTTATCATTAAGTTCTTTGATTTTTTCCAGCCATCTGCCTATAATCTTTTCCGATTTGCT
>DAOSDD010000075.1:0-17671 GCA_035362115.1 Clostridiales bacterium
TAAATTTCAACCTTGCAGGAATATAACGATATTCTATGCTTGTATTTTTTGTACGATTATTCCAGTTACAAATAGTAAGTTCATTTGCAGGAGATGAATCCTTAAAAGCCACTGCGTAGCCACCATCTATAAAACAACCTCTATTTAATCTTTCAACGCCATTAACTTTCACACAACATAAAGCTCTATTAAAGCAGCACCAGCATTATTTCTTTCAAGCCCCTGTACAATACTTAATTCATCACCTGCGAGTGTAAAGGCCACTTCTGCACCTGTCCCCATGAGTTTTACGGCGCTTCCCTTATAAAATTTTCTATTATATATTGTTAATTTATCTCCAATAAACGACATATTACTATGTAGTATTGTATCTGCCAGACTATTCCTAACAAAATCATCCACACTTGAAACAAACTTTCATCATTTGGTGCAATATAGGAAATTATATTATCCTCTGAACATCCATCATCACATTCAATTATTTGGCTTACTACGGTGAATTACAGATTTCAAAGGGTATGATCAACGGACTTAGCAAAGAATTCTCCACCAAGACGGAGGAAGAACAGAAAAAGCGTTTGCCGATCTTCTGCTCTCACCTGTGATAAACGCGATTTCACAAATGCCAGGGTCAACGGTAAAACGTTCAGATTGCCATATGCGCCACACCTGCCATAACCCTGTATTTCGCCAGAAAACACAAAGGGCATAAAGGCATAGCCGGAACTCCGGTCGAACATTACCACGGTACACTGGTGCATGACCACGATATTACATTCTACTGTTATGGGGACAATCACCAAGAGTGCCTAATCCATGTACTCCGTCATCTGAAGGACACCATGGAGAACGAGCCAAATCTCAAATGGAGCCAAAGGATGCGGAAATTGTTGCAGGAGATGATCCACTATAGGAAAGGTCTTTCAGAGGAAAGCCCCTATCCTGACCCCGATAAAGTGAAAGAGTTCGAGAACAGGTACATTGAAATATTGGAGCTAGCGAAGGAAGAGTACGAATACGAGCCGCCAAGCAATTATTACAAGGATGGGTATAACCTCTATAAAAGGCTGGATGAGTATAGAAATAGTCATCTGCTGTTTTTGCACGACATAAGAAACCCAACAAACAATAACCTATGCGAGCGCAAAACTTCTTGACCACAGTACTTTCAGCCAAATTATATAATGCTTCAAGCTTAGGAAAATCGCATCGTACAAATTTTACATTTATATTTCCATATAATAATTAACCTCAGGTATATTTTTTTTGAATCCTGCTTTTTCATATGCTTTTCTAGCAGGTAAGTGTGCTGCATCTCCTCCTGTTGTCACCTTAACATACTTCAATTTATGCTTTTTCATTTCCTCTATTACATATTTATACATGTTTCCTGCTATACCTTTGCCTTGAAATTTTGGATCGACTGCATTATTGCAAATTATTCCAGAACTATTAGATTTGTCAACGTAATATGTAATAAATCCTGCAATTACGCCATTTATTTCTGCTAAAAGGACTCTAGCACCACTTTGGGGTTTGAAGCTTTCATATATCTGCCTTGCTTTTTCTTTTTTCCAATCCGGATATTCGCAATTATATATAATATCTCCCAGTTCATTCTTGTAGCCCTCAAAAATAGGTTGCCATGCATTAATAGCGATTTCAACAACTCTTTCAATATCCTTGTCTTCTGCTTCAATAATAGAGCAATTATAAATTTGTTGTTCTAGCATATTCAAATTCCTCCTCTTCCTAGTTCTAATATTCACTATTTCTACAAATCCCCATGTCAACAAGTGAGTCGATAACTGCCTTACTATACATGGCATCCCCGCCGCTTCCCTTGCCTATATGACAATCATCGCTGCTCCATTTAACTGATGTAAATTTAATATTAATTATATCACCTTTTACGGGTATATCAAAAGTAAATTTCAACCTTGCAGGAATATAACGATATTCTATGCTTGTATTTTTTGTACGGTTATTCCAGTTACAAATTGTAAGTTCATTTGCAGGAGATGAATCCTTAAAAGCCACTGCATAACCTCCATCTATAAAACAACCTCTATTTAATCTTTCAACGCCATTAACTTTCATAGAGAAATTTCTCAGCATTGTTCCATAAGCTTCATGAATATCAAAATTAGATGAATCAACAATGGGATATTCTGCCGCTCCGGTAGAAATATCAAGGCTCTTGTAACCTATGTATGCATTTGCATCTTTCTCCTGTGAATATTGCCAATTTTGAATATGCTTATAGTTGCCCACATGAAAACATTTTTTTAAATGAGCAAGCTCAATGATTTTTTCTGTATATCCCATCAACACTCTTTCATAATAATTGGACAGGCCGGTATCAACAAGACCAATCCGGGCTCTGGGATTATAGCTTCTTATTCCATCAATACAGTCACTTAATGTATTAATAAATCTATCGATCCTTTTTACCCTAACAGTTTTACCGGCAAGTTCACTCAAGGAAGTAATGCCTTCTATATTTTCAGGAATTAATTTTTCTTTAAAGGTTGCTGTATTTGTTGAAATATCCCATGTATCAATAATTCTAATTGCAACTGTTCTATTATCACCATGATAATCTCCAATGGCAAGAATATCGCCTTTTTTGATATCTGTAAGCGTTGCCCCTACGTTATCAATAGTCAGACTGTTTTCTCCCGTTTCTCTTATTACCATGTTTGCAGTCTCTATAACATAATTTCCATCATCAGAATATTTACAAGACTTTAGAAATAGTGTATGATATCTTCGTATTTCAGCCTCTGTAACTCCGGTAATTTGGCGGGTCGCAACAAATTTTCCGGCTTCCCAGTCATCATTTGTGCCAAATGCTAAAAATACAATGTCCGGCTTAAACTTCATCATTGTATTGAAATTTAATAAGTTATGCGTATAAAATTTTTCAGTTGTCCAACCCCCTATTCCCGCATTCATAAAGTGGTGAAAACGGTTTGTCGCAAAGTTTATTATAAAATATGGAGTTCCTGAAGATGCTCTGGAGTCAAGATTCTTAATCTTAAATTTGAAAGTTCTGTTTGCATAAGTATCAAATTTCCACGTCTTTACTGCCCTTTCATCGGTATACCTAAAGTCCAGCCCACTACTAATGCCAGAAGGCTTTGCAGGATCAAAAGCCACTACATCATCTCCATAGCAGCTCTCTAAAGGAGAATTTATATTAGCCGATACTTCTCCTACTGTAGATTTTGTATAACTGATATTTTCACCATAACTAAAAGCAGCAGCTATATTTGTGCCATCCGCAGGAGCATGTTCAAACCATATTACATGATGCACCTCAATTTCTCCAGTTTCCGGATTTGTGCCATATTTTCTAATAATCATATAGTCCTGCGTGCTGTCAAATGCAGCTCCATAACCTGAATCATTAATCTTACCTGTCACTTGTACACCATCTATGGTAACAGTATGATTGTAAGTAAAGCAACGTTCGAGGTCAAATTTTACAGTTTGACCATCACCTGTAAATATTTTAGTTTCACTTCCACAAGGCAGCTCATTGTAATTTGAAAATCTATCATGTAAAACACCATCAACATAAAGCTCTATTAAAGCAGCACCGGCATTATTTCTCTCAAGCCCCTGTACAATACTTAATTCATCACCTGCGAGTGTAAAGGCCACTTCTGCACCTGTCCCCATTAGTTTCACGGCGTTTCCTTTATAGAATTTCCTGTTGAATATTGTTAATTTATCACCAATAAACGACATATTACTATGTAGTATTGTATCTGCTAGACTATTCCTGATAAAATCATCCACACTTGAAACAAAGCTTTCATCAAGCAGTCCTTCTCCCCAGGGTATACTGTCTCCGGCAAAGGCAAATCGCAACTGTTCAGTTGGAATATACCTGCCTTCCGGTGTATGCATGTTGGTACAATAATGTTGATTCTCATTAGTAATTTTCATATCTTATTATTCCTTTTTAGTAACAATTTTCGCAATTTTTGCTTTGAGTTTCTCATCATATAAAATATCAGCTTTGCTTTTATCATTTGGTGCAATATAGGAAACTATCTTATTTTTTGAACATCCATCATTACATTCAATTATTTTACTTACTAATGATTTTCCATATTCCTCATAATTTGGATGTACAAAAAAATCCAGTATTTTTTTACTTCTTTCGTTATCGGTTAGATTAGTTGTACTACTTTTTGTATTACTACCTTCAGTATTACTCCCTTCAGTACTGTACCCATTTGCTTTATTATAAAGGGTTGCAGCACCCACTATACGTCCTAAACCATTTTCAATACAATAAAACTGTCCTTCTCCTGTCTCCATCTTATTTATCAAATCGATGATTTGGCATTCTACAGCCGTACCTTTATAAATTGATGCATTATAATCTTTTATCATAACAGTACTTTCAACCAGGTTATATAATGCTTCTAGTTTAGGTAAGTCACCGCGGATAACCCTTCGGATAACAATCCCACTCCCATCATTCTGTTGCTTTTTATAATAATTATCATCAAATTCTTTTTCATCAATATTGCAATTTATCAATCTTCTCATAATGCACGTATCATTCAAGGTTCCATTATTGTATGGCTGCCATCCGTTTTTTTCATATATTTTATATGCCATCGGATTGGATACTGCAAGATATACAGCTTGTAAACCCGGCTCACTATCCATGAATTGTATGCAATACTTCATAATGCATCCGCATATGCCTTTATTTCTATGCTTTTCAGAAGTAGATACCATGCCATATGTACCAACATCATCGGATACCGTATACCACATCAGAGAAACAATTTCTCCACCTATTTCTCCTATAAAAAACACATCTTTACATTGATCGGCAACATCACCGTTTACTCTCTTATATGTATCCTGTCTCCAAGGCATTTTGGGATTTATGTAAGAGAATATCCTGTCTTCATATTTATCTGCAGGAGATTTTACTGCTTTTATTGTCAGCCATTCTCCATTTTTTAACTCTTCTTTTTCTGTGAATATAACCATTATCATTTCACCTCTTATAATCCAAGTATCTTTTCCATATTTCCATAAAATATCTTTTCCCTTAACTCCTGTGAAAAATTTAATTTGTCCATTAGAACATTAAACTTGTTGACAGCTTCAGGTATTCTCTCGTAATGGTCATCTACTCCAAAAACAAACTTTTCCTTTGCCATTTCCCAATATGTTAAGGTTTCAAAGAACCAAGGTTTCAACTCATATAAAAGATTAATTGCACCGCTCAAATCAAAAAACACATTTGGGTTTGCCCTTGCAACCATGCAAGCTTCATTATACCAAGGTACACCCAGATGTGCTCCAATTATTTTTAATTTAGGGAATGCTCTGGCAATAGCGTCAAGAAAAATCGGCTGCATTCTTTCACAGGCAACATCATGTTTTACATCCAGTGGATTAAATATCTTTATGCCGGTATGAAAGAGGATAGGCATATTTAGTTCTTCAGCCCTTTTATATATAGGGTAATATTCTTTATCACTATAATTTTTTCTCGGACTGATTGTTTTCAACCCTCTAAAACCCTGTTCATACAGTTCATCTACAAGGTGCCATGAATCAATTCCAAGGCGTATAAACCCAAACCCGACTATCATGTCAGGATAAATGTTGAAAGCCTGCTTTACTTCATCATTTCCCGGTTGACCAAATGGTTTTCCTGCACCTGATAAGCAAATTTTAACAATACCGGCGTCTTTTGATCTTTTAATCAAGTCTTCCAAAGTATGTGGATTTGAGTAGTAATGCTGATGTGCATCAATTTTTTTCATATAAAACCCCTCCAATTTAGTTATTATTATTTATTTGAAACAACCGTATATTCATTTGCGATTATTTTATAATTTTTCTATTCTTACAACTCGCTCCTCTTTAACTGCAATGTCGGCATTAAAGCCAATCAAATGACCGTACATCGAATCTTCAATGCTTGTACAGGAGATTGATGTTTCCTTTCCCAATGCCAGGTTTATAAAGTCACTGATTATCCTTGTGTCTCCTCCACCATGACCGTCAAGAGAACAATTGATATCCACAACCTCTTCAGTGTATCTCTCATCGAGATCAAGCTTGGGTTTTCGTATAATAAATTGCTGTTTCATAAACTGTCCAATTATCATACCTTTTGTACCCTCAAGTCTTATGTAACGTTCACCATATGGAGTTCCAGCGTCTAAGCCAAATGTCGCAACACTTCCATCTTCAAACTGCACACTGACATTCTGTGTGTCATACTGGTCATTGTCAAGATAATATACACATCGTCCAAAGCGATCGTCGGATTTTAAGTACTTGACCTTTTCCTCAAAAGGAATTGTTTTTCCTGATAAATCTGTACCCTTTTCTATAATGGCACGCCATGAGTATACATCGAAATCATCTCTTTTCAAGTAATTGAGATTAGCGGAATATGGGCACTCCGATTCGATTTCGCAATCTACAATGCATTTTTTTCCAGCACCCTCCGGCGCTTTTTCTGCTTTGTATTCAAAAAGGCTTCCCATGCTTGATACTTTTACCGGTCTTACACCGCTTTTAAACCATGTAAGAAGGTCCATATCATGACAGCTTTTCGCCATTAGTATTTTAGAACCGCATTCAACGGAATTACCCCATTTTCCACGTATGAATGCTGCTGCCATATGGTAGTTTGCAACAGACTCTGAAGCATAAATATGCTTAATTTCTCCTATTTCACCGTTTACAACACGCTGCTTTATTGTGCTATAGAATGGAGTATATCTGAGCACATGACATACCATTAATTTTGCATTGTATTTTACTGATGTATTGTACAACTCGAAAAGTTCTTCCTTATTGAGGCACATGGGCTTTTCAAGCATTACACACTTGCCCCTTCTTAAAAGAGGAAGAGCAGTTTTTACATGCATGTTGTCCATCGTACCGTTTATTGCCCCGTCGAATTCGACTCTGTTCTCTAAAAGTTCATCAACACTGGAAAAACAGTTTTTGGAATCAATATTAAATTTTTCTGCCGCAATATTCCTGCGAAATTCGTTTGGATCAACAACTGCAACTATCTTTGTGCCGCCATGCTTTAATGCATGACTTGAATATTGCGTGCCTCTGGAACCGGCACCTATAAGAGCAATTTTAAATTCCATTTTCATATCCTAGACATATTCAAGAAATATGCCATACTCCTTCTATATTTTCTATTATGCTTTTTGTTATATTTTAATTACATTTTATCTATTGAAAAATGTTCTTAATAACAATGCTCCCTCTTCTCTAGTATATTACACCCTCGGAAAATCACAAAGTATTAAATTTGCATATTTCAAAGTACAACATTTTTGCTTCACCCTACTTTTTTGATAGTTGCAACTTTGGGCTTGAGATAGAGTGCCTGCTATAGCTTCTTATTATGGCTTTCCAGTTCACTTATGGATGAAAAATCATAAACTTCAGTTTAATATTCACTTGGATGTTATGTAATAAATTATAATCCAAGTATCCGTTCCATATTTCCATGGAATATTTTCTCCCTTAACTCCCGTGAAAAGCTTAATTTATCCATTAGAATATTAAACTTATTAACTGCTCCCTGTATTCCCTCATAATGGTCATCTACCCCGAAAATAAACTTTTCCTTAGCCATATTCCAGTATGTTAGAGTATCAAAAAAACACATTTCCATTTCATATAAAATATTAATTGCTCCACTCAAGTCAAAATAAACATTAGGATTGGCTCTTGCAACCATGCATGCTTCATTGTACCAGGGAACGCCTATATGTGCTCCGATTATGTTTAAATTTGGAAAGGCTCTTGCGATTCCATCCAAAAATATTGGCCGCATCCTTTCACATGCAGTGTCAAAGTCTCCATTTCCGGATCCCCGTCCCATTATTCCGGTGTGGAAAAGTATTGGCATCTTGTACCTGGCCGCCTTTTCATAAACAAAATAGTATTCCTTATCACTATAATTCTTCTTAGGATTTATGACCTTTAGACCTTTAAATCCTTCATCATGAAGATGATCTACCAGACTTGGAGGGTCTATACCAAGACGCACATATCCAAACCCTACAATCATGTCAGGATAAAGATTGAAGGTCTGCTTTACTGCATCATTTCCAGGCTGATTAAATTGTTCTCCACAAGCAGATAAACAAACTTTATAAATACCGACATCCTTTGACCTTTTAATCAAATCTTCAAGAGTATGTGTCTTTGAGTAATAATGTTGATGTGCATCTATTATTTTCATAATTAATTGTTCCTTTCGCTGTTAAATTAATATCATTACTACTATTTTAACAAAGCGTCAAGAAGTTTCCCGCTTCTACAAGCGGGAGCTGAATTGGCGCAAATTATAATAGCAACCTGTTCAGTGGAGGATTACAAGACCCTCACTGAATCTCCGAACGAAGCAAGTTTACTACAATACAAAAATCACGGTTCAACATTCATTTTGTTATTATTGTGAGCTAAAGCTCTTCTCATATAATCATCCAGAAGCTCTATTTCAAATTCCTTAGTAATATCTGATATTGTAAACTCATCTGTTTCGCTAGAAAGCATTACTGAGCCAAGGTATCCAGGATCTGTCAGCTTTACTTTAGGCCCATATTTTGCTTTTATTCTCTTAAGTTTTTCCCAATTATAATCTAAATGTACAACACAGTAATCTAAATTAACCATCGCTGTAACAAAATCATGGTAATTTGTACTTGAAGCTATTATCTCACCGACCGGAGAAATAATTGTATTTTGAAGTCCTGCAACACAACCTGCAAAGTAGGAACGGCATGAATAAGCCCAATAATTCTGCATTAAACCTCCATGATACATTGATGAGAAAAGAATAATGTCCGGTTTTGCTTTAACATATCTTAATCTTAGTTCATCAAAATTAAGATCAAAACATATAGCACAAGCAACACGTCCAAAATCGCAATCAATAATGGGAGCATCCTTTCCACATAATATCCCGCTCTCTGTTGTTTCTTCAATCACTACATAGTTTTTGTTATAGATTCCAACTACTTTGCCAGTACGATCAATAATTTGTGTAGAATTTCTCAATGTACCGTCTCCTGCTTCTCTTATTGCGGAATAAGCTATATAGCAGTTATTATTTAGTGCTATGTTAGAAAAAAACTCCAACATTTGATTTCCTCTGTTTTTATAGTATTCTGTCTTCTCCTTTTCCAGCTTTGGATAATTTAAAGGCCTATCACACCCTTCAGGTAAAACAATTATATCCGGCTTATCAGGCAAGACCTGATCCAGTTCGTGTTTCCAATAACTTATTACTTTTTCTACTGTCTGAGAATAGTCAATATCAATATCCGATAAAACTGGGCGTGCGCCAATTGAACTTACTTTTGTATATCTAGCCATATTATGGTTATCCTCCTGCTTAGAGGCCTTCTCCTCTTGAATTATCTCTTTGTCATTACCAACTTCCCCTTATATTTCCTTCTCTATCTGCAATCATACTTCCCTTTGTAGCTATTAATTATATAAAACTTTCAATAAGTTTTAATGACCAGCTGGTTTTGCACAATCGTTAATATAATCTATAATCCTAATATTTTTGCCATATTTCCATAGAAAATCTTTTCTCTTAATTCCTCTGAAAACTCTAGTTTATCAAATAATGCATTAAATTTATCAATTGCACCCGGTATTCTCTCATAATGATCATCCACTCCAAAAACAAACCTTTCTTTTGCACTTTCCCAGTGTGACAATGTCTTAAAAAACCATGGCTCAAATTCGTATAAAAGGTTAATAGCGCCGCTTAAATCATACAAAACATTTTTCCGGTTAAATGCCGCCACTGCACATGCTTCGTCATACCAGGGTACACCAAGATGCGCTCCAATTATATTTAATTTTGGGAATGCTCTTGCAATACTATCAAGGTAAATTGGCCGCATTCTTTCACAGGCAACATCATGTTTTATATCTGCAGGATTGCTTATTTTCATACCGGTATGAAAAAGTATAGGCATTTTTAATTCTTCAGCTCTTTTATATATAGGATAATATTCTTTATCACTATAATTTTTCCTCGGACTGATAGTCTTCAATCCTCTAAACCCCTGTTCATATAGTTCATCTACAAGGTGCCATGTATCAATTCCAAGACGTATAAACCCAAACCCTATAATTGTATTGGGATACTTCTCAAAAGCTTTTTTAACATCTTCGTTATACTTATCACATGAATAATCTCCCAACCCGCTCAAGCATATTTTAGTTATGCCTGCTCTTTCCGATCTTTCCACCAGTTCCTCGATAGTTTGCGGTTCCGGATAATAATGTTGATGTGCGTCAATGATTTGCATAAATCATTCCTCCTATTTTTTTAACGAAGTTTATTCAACTACAATAGCTATAGAATTCTTAATTTTTAACTTGATTGAAATTTTGTTTACCATATTTTCATCTTTTTTCCACTCAATCTCACTTTCTTTATTATTTTCTGGATCTACACCGTAAATTTTATTAACGGTAAAATCATCTTCTAAAAGAAGTTCAATTCCGATATCATTATAACAGTATCCATGCGTTTTATTTATCAAAGTTACAACATACCCACCAGATGGGATTTTGAATATGTTACCTTTATAATTATCATCTGAGATATTCAAACAATGTGCTTTAAGATACCATGAACGCTTCTTTAGCAGTTCTAATATTTTACCGTATCCCTTTAGTAAGGCAAGCCTTTCTTCATCATCGGCAGGAAGCATTTTTGCTGTTTCCTTAGTACCTTTTTTATCATCAGGTTTCCATTCAACATGCATCTGTGAGCCGCAAATAATTGCATTTTTAAGCGCCTCTTCAAGCTCTGTTATTTTTTCAGTTCTTCTTAGCAACAATATTATAGGCTTATTTAATGCGTAATATTGAACTGTTCCCAGCCATTCCCAACTGCATTCAGCCATTAAGCCATCAATATATCTCATTACTTCAAGGCTCGTTGGCCCATTGCCCCATATGGATTTACCTCTATTTTTAATTTTTTCATAGATTAACTTACTAATTTTTTCTATAGCAAAACCAATCATATACGAAGGCCTGTCGTTTACAGCCGTAATACCATCATCATGATTCATATCAAAATGCCTGAAATGCAATTCATCAAAAAACAAACCATCGCACTCCGGAAAGTAGTTTAGTATCTTCTCTGTCTGGTAAATGATATTTTGACCCCAGCTCAAACCCGGATCAGGATTCATGGGGTTATTCAGATAATAATTTTTGAAGCATGGAAGTCCATCAAGTCCAATTGCTTCAGAATCCTTATACTTTACTTTCTCATATTTATTTAATATAACTGCATTTATATATATAAATGCACCTACTCCATATTTATGCAACATTTCAATATAATCGTTTACATCTTTTCTTGTAATTTTCTTATTATTTGAACGCTTCATCATACAATTATCTATTTCCCAATATTCTGCATCAACCAACCTTTTCAAATTTAGTTTTGATATATCATAAGTATGTGAAATATCATTCCATTCTTCTTCCTCGGGAGCATATAACCCGTAATAAGGGAAAATATTTGCATGAATTTCCTGCCATTTAAGACCTTGCTGCAAAGCCCAATTTTTAATATTTTCTTCCGGCTGCAAAGTGGAACATAACATGGTACCTTCAGTTTCATAAATAGAATTGTTGTTTACATTAAAATATTCAGGATACAAATCATATATGGCCTTTAAAGAGCATCTCCAATCTCCTTCATGAATGGAAAAAATCATCGATGTCTTAGGTGAATCATATTTTGACAGCCTTAAGTTACAATATTTAACCACAAATGACAAAGGAGCATTTTCTCTGATATAATAATATTGTACCTGAGGTTTATATATATCAACAGGTTGGATTACAGTAATTCCATAGTTTTCATTTTTATTATAAAAACCTGCTAAAGGTAATGATATACTATCACCTAATTCACCTCTGAATTGATCCCCTCCATATATGAGCAGCTTATGATCTATTTCTTCCGGAAGTAAATCCGCATTGCTATAAGGTGCAAAACCAGTTATGTTTGCTTTAAAAAATGGAAGGACATAGACTACTTCAACTTCAGACATTTTAGGTTTAGAAGTTATTGGAGTACAATTTAATCTGATATTTCCATCCTCCATTTTTAATTCAATATTTAATTCTGTATCACATTTACAGGACGCCAAATTTATATATAAAACATTACTCTTATCACTTTTGTTTATTGAGTAACTTTTCATTTTCACATCATCAGGAGTAAAACATAATTGCCCGGCAGTTTTGTAATGAAGTGCAATGTATCCTTTTTCTCCATCCAGTATATCAATATTTTTTTCTTTAAGTAGAAATTCCACTATGTTGCCTGTTTCTCTGTCAATTTTTATATTAAGGCAATCATTATCAACATTAATATAACTATCATATTCGATAATGCTCAGGTATTGATTTTCATTTAAATTCATGCTATTATAACCCCTTTTTAAGTTGCTGTTCTTCATAATCTCCTCTCAATTTTTGAGTAAATGAATGTTTTTATGAAATCTCCCCAGGTAAAGAAATAAAATCCTTGCCTGGGGGGATTTTTGTGTTAAATTGTTATTAATTCAAATTCAATATTGATTTTTACTGTAAACTCTGAGTTATTACAATAAAATCAACTTTCTATTTCATGAACTTGTCTGCGAGCACTTTCCATCTTGATTGCCAATACTCATATGACTTCTGAACGCCTGCGCTCTTGAAATCTGCCAAAACATTTGCCTTTACAGTTTCGAAATCCTTCGGAGCTGCCATAACAAGCTTTGGAACAGAGTTAATAGCGATTTCGAGGAGAGCTGAGTCAATTCTTGCTATATCATCGGGAGCTGTACCGAAACCTTTTAAGATAGCTGTGTTACGGTTGCTTCCATCTTTAACCCCGCGAGCATAAAGAACCTCGTTCGGGTAGGAATAGTTAGCCTTGTCTCTATCACTGTAAAATTTAATATAGTCCTTGCCATTCTCGTTGAGACCTGCGGTAAAATATGATTTCGTCCTATCTAAGGCAGTGATGGAACCATCAGCACACTTAACTCCGCGTGCTACACCTACAATAGAGTAGAGAGTATAATTGTCAACACCTGTAGCTGCCCATTCATCGCCGCCAGCATTTATAAGGGCCATGGTTTTTTCCGTCAAGCATGCTTCCCCTTTATCATTATAATCCCAGTGTTCGCCTTTAATACCACTGTAGATAAGCCGGGCGGCTTCCGGGCTATTCAAGTAGTCGAGGAGCTTTATAGCAGCAATTTTATCCTTGCAGGTGGAAGCTATGCAAATGCAGTTACCGCCGATATCAAAAATGTTTTCAGTCATCCGTGCACCTTTCAAAGGTATAATTTCCCAACCTTTTGTGCTCATTGCATAATAATGATTGAGAATCTGACCATTCTCCATCTTCGTGCTGAAATCAGCTGAAGTCTGTATAAAGCTGTCAGGATCAAGAATACCTCTGTTGTATGCATCATTCATATATTTAGCCGCCAGCCAGTATGGGCCTTTTTCATCCAGGAACATATAGGATAAAGAATTATCTTCAATTTTTAAGGCAATATATGGATTATAGGTACTGACGCCTACAACGGAAAGTAATGGACCGTAGAATGGATAAAGCTGGTTCTCAACATTATAAAGGCTGAATGCATAGATGGGCTTACCATCAGCAGTTTTGGGATGGAGCTTTACAATCTGTTCAAGTGCATCCACAAAGTCACCAAAGTCATTCAGCTCAGGAGCGCCGATTTCTTTATAATAATCCCAAATTGTGTAGGTGCCAAGATTTGTAGCACGTGGGTTGCCTCCTGCCGGACCAATGGAATTTATTATACCATAAATACTTCCATCGCCGTTGTCGTATTTGTCCTTAAGAATTGTCCACATGATGTCATTTTCAGGTTTCTTAAGGTTAGTACAATATTTGTCTATGAGATCATTAAGTTTTAATACAAGACCACCAGAAGCAAGGATCTTATAATTCTCTGCATGATAGCAAGCGAGCAAATCAGTAGTATCACCACCTGCGATAAGCAAGTCAAACTTTGTCTTGTCAACGTAAGTGCTTGTAAGCTTTACACCGGACTGTTTTGTGAATTCTTTATAAACTGGGGTATTATAGAACTTTTCGTCATCTTCCGCAATGGTGGTAATGATGTTAAGTTCTACAGGTTCTTTTTCCTTTACCTCAGGGGCAGCTTTTGTAGTTGTATCTGCTTGATTGGATGAATTCTTGCCGGATGAACAAGCCACCATTGATAAAAGCATAAGAGCTGTGAGAATTACTGCCAATATTTTCTTCATTAAATTATGCCTCCTTTAAAATATATTGATATATTCTATATAGAAAGTCTTCTTCTCCAATTGCATGCTCATTGGGTTAAAAGCTTCTATAAATAGACAAATAATGATTTACCCTTTTACGGCACCTATCATGATACCCTTTACAAAATAACGCTGCATAAAAGGATATACTAATAAAATAGGTATAGTAATAACCGCAGTGACAGTCATACGAATAGCATCAGGGGTCAGGGAGACATCTACCTTTACACCGCTTTCAATACCTTCCCTGATGCGATCGGATAAACGCTGTGCTTCCTGTAAATATTCGTATAAGATAAGCTGTAATGGCTTTAAATTATTACGGGTCATATAAATCATTGCATCAAACCATGAATTCCATTGTCCTACCATGGTAAATACTACAATTGTCGCCAGGATGGGTTTTGAAAGTGGCATTATTATCCTAAACCAACACATAAGTATGCCTGCACCTTCAATTTTGGCTGACTCCTCAAGTGACTGGGGAAGCTGCTCAATAAAAGTCTTTATTAAAATCACATAATACGCAGAAACAGCACCAGGTAATATATACACTAAAAAGTTGTTACGCAAGCCGAGATATCGCATTACAAGATATGTGGGAATAAGACCTCCACCCACATACATCGTTAAAATAACAAAACGGTAAATGAACTTTCTAAAATACATCTTTTGCTGCGTCATCAAGTATGCAAAAAAGCCTGAGCAAAAAAGGGTTACAGAAGAACCTAATATAGTTCTGGTAACAGAAACCAATGCTGCTTGCGGAATTTCCTTAAGTTTTATGACATTTATATAGTTGTTAAATGTAAAACCGCGGACCCAAAGGGTTATTCCCTTCGTAGCAAGTACCGGATCACTGAGCGAATAACAAAGCATATAGTAAAATGGATAAACACAAAAAATTGAAAACATAATGACAATCAAAATATTTGATATATCGAACAATTTGGAACCAAAACTTTTTTTACCAATCATATTATCGACTCTCCTCTTACTTTCCTCGCCAGTTTATTGACTGTGAAAAGAAGTACAATACTGACAAGGGATTTTGCGATGCCTATAGCCGTTGCAAACGAATAGTCGTGGGTCATTAGGCCTATACGGTATATATACAGATCCAAAGCCTCAATTTTTGAAGCATTAAGAGGATTTTTAAAATTCAAGTATTTATCCAGACCAATAGATAATAGATTCCCCACTGATAGAAGAAGCAGTACAATATAAGTTTCCATGAGATTAGGCACTGTGATATGCCAAATACAGCGGAAGCGTCCTGCACCGTCAATTATCGCCGCTTCATAGAGTTCAGCATCAATACCGGCAATAGCGGCAAGATAAATAATTGTACCCCATCCCAGGCCCTTCCAAATGTCAAGGGTTGTCATGAATGTCCAGACGTAATTTGAATTTGAAAGGACAGTGTTTGGTTTATCGGTAATATTTAAAACCTGCATCAGGTTATTATACATACCGTTAGTGGAGAAAATAGCAAAGCACAGAGAATATGCAATTACCCAACTGATAAAATGAGGAAGCGTTACAAAGCTTTGAATGAATTTTTTAAATCTTAAATTACGAAGTTCGTTAAGGAGTATTGCAAATATAACTGGTAGTACCGAAGTTGCCAGCGACATAAAACTCATTGCAAGGGTGTTTTTAAGTACACGGATCATATCCTTATTGTAGCTGAATATATACTTAAAGTATTTTAATCCCACATATTCTGCCTGTGACAAAGATAGTCCCGGCTTATAATCAAAAAATGCAAATGACCACCCAAAAAGCGGCAGGTAGCAAAATACGAACACGAAAATTACAAACGGCAGAGCCAAAAGAGTTAACTTTATTCCTTCAATGCTTATTTTCCTTTTCCGAAGTGTTGAATCGAGGCCAATTTTCAATATTTACAACTCCTTTGTAAGTCATATTGAATTATTAATCCTTATAATAACTACATTGTATAATGAGTTAAAAAATGTGTCAATTTAACCTTTCTGTTATTTATGATACTTATCAACACTTATGAAGTTTATATCGTACATTTGTGTCACAGAATTGTACTATTTATTCAAAATTGTTCAATTCTATATATAACGCAAAAATGATTCGAAAAGGTACAAATTGAATTTTTACATACCTTCATTTAGGTGCAAGTATGCACCTTTATTCACTAAGGTAACATAAGCACATAAAATTTATATAATGTATTTTCTTTTGTGCATTATCTATAGTTTATATCTATTTCATGCCGGTTGCTCATCCAACGGCAGTGTTATAGTAACCCGCAGCCCGCATACATGGCCTCGCTCTACATGCACACCGTAGCCTGCACCATACTGAAGTCTCAACCTGCGGTTCGTATTCATAAGCCCTATACCATTGGAATCGTTGCCATTGCGCATCCGCTGGTTGAGTTGAGCTATATCTTCATCACTCATACCGCTTCCATTGTCATCTACGCAAATAATCATCGCATTATTTTGCTTAAATGCGCTAAGAATGATATTTCCTTGCCCTAAACTCTTCTCAAATCCATGGGTTATCGCATTTTCTACCAGTGGTTGTATAATAAGACGCAGTATCTTCGTATCCAGCAGACTCTCATCTACCCGCTTTTCATATATAATACCATCATCAAGGCGTGTGTTCATGATGTTTATGTATAAATCTATGGTTTCAAGCTCCTCACAAAGTGTGCAAACCGGTGTACTGCTTTTGAACATAGGTGAAATGATACCGCACAGCATTGTGATACAATCGGCAGCATTACGATTACCTTCAATAAGGCACATCCACTTTATGGTGCTGAGTGTATTGAATAAAAAGTGCGGGTTTATCTGATTCCGCAGAGCTTTTAGTTCTCCTTCACGTTTTTCCTGCTCTACTATCTCATTTTGTTTCTTAAGCTTTTGCATGTTCTTTAACATGTCATTGTAGCTCATGATAAGCATTGACAACTCATCATACCCTGTAGCAGGTAAAAGTTCATCACAGGATCCTTGACCAGTGCGGCGCATACTGCGTTTGAGCGTAATAAGCGGTTTGAATGCCTTACCGAGCCATAGGTAAAATAAAATGCATGCCAGGATGAAGCCCGGTATAATTATACACAAAAGCGTCTGTGATATCTCCGTTAATTCACTGAAATACTCCTGTAAAAGTATATCGCTTGTAATAATCAGCTTTGCATCCGGCATTGTCTCCCATATCATCTGGCTTTCTGTACCTGTGTCGGTATACTGCCCTTTATTGCTTCCGGTAATAATAT
>DAOSDD010000076.1:0-17551 GCA_035362115.1 Clostridiales bacterium
CTTCATGGATGATGGATTACCAGCTTAGACAGTTTCTATCGGAGAATTCAGGCATCGTACGATTTCAACATAGATATCTATTATATCCTCGATTTACAACAGGCAAGGCAGTATTTACATTTGTATTTAATAAGCCATTTATTGAGAAACTTGAAGATCTGCCTGAGGATACAAGTCTCCTGCATGCTATTAAATATCACTATCTGAATGGTAAATATATCTATGAGCAAGGTGGTGTATTTTTCTGAGCAAATTCTACAATTGAATATTGAAGTATTAAATATATAGTATTGATTTTAGTGCAATAACTTAGATTTTGCTGCAAAAGGCAAATAAAGGTTAAGGTATAGAATAGGATTTAAAAAGGCTTTTTTGAAAAACATGAAAGGAATGATTATAACAATGAAAAAGATTGATATGCACATCCATTTAAGTGAAGGTATAATACAGAACCATATTGGACCTAGGACATTCACAGCCCTTTTGGGCAGAAATTAGTTCCGATGTAAATTAAGATAGTAGAAAAGGTTATCAAGTAGGTAAAGTTATTCCCGGAAGGCTTGTTGAGCTTATGCGTAAATATCCAAATTTATATGGGGATCTTTCTGCCAGAAGTGGATTTAATGCTATTTCAAGAGACCCCGAATTCGTTATACCGATGCACCCATTTACGGACATTAGTATCTGCTATATGAATATCTTAGCAACTTCGGTACTTGGTTTACCATCCCAAGTCTGTAATACAGCAAGTATTCTTGTTCTAAGTTTTGTATCATTGCAGCCCCTGTAAAAAGCCTCAAGTTCTTCATAGGAGGAGTGCTTTTTATTTATTTCAAGTTTCCTTTTACTCATAATATTAGAGCCTTTCTATAAAAGTGTTATAATATTAGTATAACTTATAGCAGTATAGGTATTATACAGGTAATATAATTTAAGTACATTTATGAAAGCCTAAACTATATAGGTAAAATTCTGAAATAAGGAGGCATAAAAAATAATGATTAATAAAATTAAATATATGCCTGGAGAATTATCCAGGGTTTTAGCTGAAGACGGCATAAGTGTTGTTATTACTGGAGACAGCCTTGCTTATAATAGATACGATTTTGACCATGAACCCAGGGTTAATGCTTATGATTGCTACCCGGGAATGCCTTCGTGGAGCTTTATGCTTCGTGATGCCATACATCAGAATGATAAGTGGTATGTTTTTGGAGATGAGATTAATTACCAGGGACGTAGTTTTATAAAAGAGAATGCGCTGTTAGGTGATGATGTTCCGATAACAGGCAATGCACCAGAGTCCTACGACCATGAATATGAATCATTCCATGATGCTAAGTATTCCTGCCTTAACCATGGAAAGACAGCTTCACTTTTCATTGATAAATCTGACCGGAATATCTCATTTCTGTACAGTCATTCAAATGAAGATACTAATAAAGCTGTGTTGTATATGCAAAAAAGGCCGGATGAGTTCTCCTGCAGTTTTGATATATATTTAGATGGAAAACTTGCTTTATCAGGAATAAACATAGATGGAAAAGACGGTCAATTCCAGGGATGGGAACCATTTGAGGTGGAAATACCCGTAAAAGGAGATGGGAAACCCCATGAAATTACTTTTCGAAACATTCGCAATGTTAACACTATTAATAACATCAAAAAAATTAACAAAATTAACAACATAAAACATGGTCAGAATACAAATAGAATAGAAGTTCATGAAGGAAGAACAGCTAATTTAGAAAGCAGGATAAATATAGCGGGTATAGGAACAAAAAGAGCAAGGATACATCTTACAGGCAATGGAGGCAAAACAACCCAATATTTTCTTGATAACATGGAAGAACGTATTATGCAGTATGAACCTGATGTACTTATTTTTATAATAGGGGCAAACGATAGGGCATATCTCAGTGTTGAGGAATTTAATGCAAATCTCAGAAGAATTATGAATATCATTAAAGGCAAAAGACCAGCATGTGAGATTTTGCTGATTACACCTCCGAGTAGCGCCAACATGGAGAAACCTGCAGAGGATAATTTGCCGGTTTATATTACGGATAAATCATCACAATCATACATAGAAGCCATGTATAGGATAAGCAGAGAATATGGCTGCATGTTTCTTAACCTTATAGAGCTGCTCAAAAATGTGCCTATCAAGGAATGGCGTTATGATAATGTTCATTTTACAAAGTATGGAAACACTCTTGTTGCAAAAGCTGTACTTAATATGTTATTGGGAAATGGCGGTTATTACAGAAAAGAGCTTGTAAATGCAGAAGTCTGGTTTTAGCGGATCACTTTTTAACCTTTGCCGCTAATTAAATCCAGGAATGATTCCGGTATTTCTACAGGGCTGTGGTGCTGACATAAAACCGTATATCACTGCTGATAATGATAGATTTAAAAGCTGCAACTATGAAGAATTAGAAGAAGCAGTAAAGTCCCTTGCCAAGGAAATACAAGGTCTAATCGAAAATTCTGAAGAAAAAGATGAAATAGTTGTAATTGGAGAAAAATTAATTTCAATATTAAAACAAAAAGCAGTGAGGTTAAGTTACATACAGAAATATGGGATACTGAGAAATGGGAAGCTATTATTAATGATCCGGAAGAACCGTTATACAGGAAAGCTTCTGCGAAAAAGATACTTTTAGATATGAAAGATGATAAAATTATCTTCCATATTACATACCATTTTTAAGGCTGGATGAAAAAACAAGTATAGTTGCTTTTTCAATTAAATTGAATACATTAATTTGTATGTTAAAAGATGGATTAAAGTGGAAACAATTCAATATATTTCTTGACAATAAACATATGCTCAGGTAAAATGTTATTGAAAATTACGTTGTTATACTATAAAATAGGGGTGAATATGTATGGAATGTTTGTGGGTATTAGAACCTGATGCAGCATATGGAGGATTGAACAACAAACATGATAAAGGGTATAAACACTTACTTTCGACGAAAAGGGTGTTTATACAGTTATTGAAGAGTTTTGTAGACCAAGACTGGGTGAATAAAATTGATGAAGAAAGTGCTGAAAAAATAGATAAATCTTTCATACTTCAGGATTTTAGCGGAAAAGAAGCTGATTTGGTATACAAAATAAAGATTAATGGCAGAGAAGTTTTCTTTTACATTTTAATAGAATTGCAAAGTACTGTTGACTATCAAATGCCATACAGGTTACTGCAATACATGCTGGAAATATGGCGGGCTATTTTAAGGGATACGGAAGTAAAAGAATCTGAGAGAAAAGATTTTAAGCTTCCTGTAATTGTGCCGTGCGTATTATACAATGGACAGTATAATTGGAGAGTATGTACAAATTTTAAGGAAACTCTTGTTGCAAATGAATTATTTGACGATTATATACTTGATTTTAATTATATACTTTTTGATGTAGCAAGATATAGTGAAGAGGATTTACTAAAACTTGGAAATTTAATTGGCGCAGTATTTTACATAGATCAAAAACCGCAATATGAGGAAATGATAAAAAGACTAAATAATCTGGTAGAGCATTTGAAAATGCTTAGTGATGAGGATTTTAAATTATTCAGAGTTTGGCTTAAGAATGTTGCAGCCCGTGGAATGACAAAGGAAGAAACTGGTGAAATAGAAAAAATAATTGATGAAAATGAGGAGGCTGGTAAAATGGTTTATGCTGTTGAGATAGCAATACGTAATAAGATTGAAGAAATGAAAAAACAAGGCTTGGAAGAGGGATTTAAGGAAGGAATTGAGAAAGGAATTGAGAAAGGATTTGAGAAGGGAATTAATGAAGGCATTGTAAGAGGTAAAATAGAAGTGGTTAAAAACCTGCTTGATATGGGAATGGATATAGAGCAAATAAGCATTGCCACCGGGTTTCCAAAAGAAAATATACAGGAGTTTATTGTAACCTGATTAGATAATTGGAAGTTAACGGGATAAAGATATCATTGATTAAGGAAACGTAGAGTGAAAATAAAATTTAATTATTATTTATGTTGCCATTGGTAGCAGCGGAATGGAGGTTACAATGTTAAAACTAGAAATGCTGCAAAAGGAAATTTTAAAGCGTGAGTTGCCGCCTCTGCTGACAATGAATGACGGAAGATTATGTACTGCAGAGCTGTGGAGAGAACGCAGGACGGAAATATTAGATATTCTTCAGAAAAATATTTATGGTTACACACCAAAATCACTGAAAAAAACTAGCGGTGAAGTTGTTGAACAGAGTCGTAAGAATGCTTTTGCAGGAAAAGTGAATCAACAGCATATAAGTATAAAATTTGACACTCCAAATGGTGAATTCTCATTCCCACTATATCTCTTTTTACCCAGAAGCAATTCTTGTGCACCATTGTTTTTACATATTGCATTTCGACCTGATATTCCTGACATATACTGCCCTATAGAAGAGATCACCGACAATGGTTTTGCGCTAGCCTTCATTTATTATAAAGATATAGTAAATGACAATTTACATGGTGATTATTCTGATGGACTAGGTAAGTTATATATAGACAAAAGACAAAGGCATCCTGATGAATGGGGAAAAATTGGTATGTGGGCATATGCTGCAAGCAGGGCACTGGATTATCTTCTGACCCGTGATGAGGTTGACCACAAACATATAGCTGTTGTTGGACATTCCAGACTGGGCAAAACAGCACTTTGGTGCGCTGCTCAGGATGAACGTTTTTTCATGGGAATATCTAACAACTCAGGAATTGGAGGTGCAGCTATCGCAAAGCATTCCACCGGTGAACGTGTTTCAGATTTTATAAGAGCAGGAAGTTGGGACTGGTTTTGCGAAACATTTAAAGGGTATTCCGGTTATGAAGATATTAATATGCCATATGACCAGCACTTTGTGCTGGCAGCAATAGCTCCAAGGCATGTGTGTGTAGGAAGTGCAGAACTTGATAAAGGCGCAGATCCAAAATCCGAGTTTTTATCTTGTGTAGCAGCAAGCCAGGTGTATAAGCTTTTAGGTTACCACGGAATTGTAACTCCGGATGAGTATCCTGCAGCAGGCACAAACCTGCATGAGGGAGAAATCGGTTATCATATCCGTACTGGTCTTCATTACTTTAGCAGATATGACTGGAACCAATATATGAAATTTATGAAAAAGAAAATAGATAGCGAATAGTAAGAAATAGATATAGATAGCGAATAATAAGACATAGATAATAAATAATAAGGTATATGGGAGTATCAGACATATTAAATAAATTACCTGCTTATTTTAAATTAGCCCAGGTTAAAATCAAATTTAACCTGGGCTAATATTAATTCTACTAATTCTACTAATTCAATATTGAAACTAATATTAGTTTTAATATTAGTTAGCTTAACCCTCAGCCTTCAGCCATTTTCTTATAAGTTTCATACCTTTCCTTTGCATCCTGCTCAGCTTTTGCATAATACTCTTCAGCTATTTCAGGGAAGGTGGTTTTTAAGCTGGTATAACGCACTTCACTAGAGATAAAGTCTCTAAAGGAACCTGTAGGTTCTTTTGAATCCAGAGAGAAGGGGTTTTGGCCTTCGTCTTTAAGCTGTGGGTCATACCTGTAAAGGTGCCAGTAACCGGTTTCAACAGCTTTCTTCTGCTGTAGACCGCTGTTTGTCATTCCGCCTTTTATACCATGGTTTATACATGGAGCATAGGCAATTATTAATGATGGTCCTGGATAAGCTTCAGCTTCCTTAATTGCTTTTATGGCCTGGTTCATGTTTGCTGCAAGTGAAATCTGGGCCACATATACATAACCATAGGTCATTGCCATTCTGCCAAGGTCTTTCTTTCTTATCTTTTTACCGGATGCAGCAAATTTTGCTACTGCAGCTGTAGGTGTTGATTTGGATGATTGACCGCCGGTATTGGAGTAGACTTCTGTATCAAATACCAATACATTTACATCTTCGCCGGATGCCAATACATGGTCAAGACCTCCGAATCCAATGTCATATGCCCAACCGTCACCACCGAAGATCCACTGAGATTTCTTAATTAAAAATTCCTTCTTGCTAAGAATTTCAGCGGCAATACTATTACCAGAGTTCTTTTCAAGCAAAGGCAGCAACTTTTCAACAGCAGCTTTTGACTCTTCGCCCTTATTCATATTTTCCAGCCATTCATTAAGTGCTGTGTTTAAATCAGAGTCAATATTGGCATTTACAAGTTCATTGGCGAGTTCTGCAAGTTTGCTGCGGATCTGAGATATACCCAGATACATTCCAAAGCCATATTCAGCATTATCTTCAAATAGTGAGTTAGCCCATGCAGGACCGCAACCCTTATCATTTACAGTATAAGGCATTGCCGGAGCGGAACCACCCCAAATTGAAGAACATCCGGTAGCATTGGCAATAAACATTCTGTCGCCGAAAAGCTGAGTAACAAGTTTTGCATAAGGAGTTTCGCCACATCCAGCGCAAGCACCGGAGTACTCAAGTAATGGTTTTGAGAACTGGCTGCCTTTAAGAGTAAATTTATCTATTAAATTATCTTTTGTTTTTACATTATTAGCTGCAAATTCGAAGTTTGCACTCTGAACATCGACCTGTTCTTCAAAAGGTTTCATAATTAAAGCTTTTTCTTTAGCGGGACAAGCCTGGGCACAAACACCGCAGCCTGTACAATCCATAACACTTACCTGCATGCGGTAGTGCAAACCCTTCAACTCTTTACCAAGAGCCGATTTTGTAACAAAGGTATCGGGTGCTTTTGCCTTTTCATCATCATCCAGCAAATAAGGTCTTATAACTGCATGTGGACATACCAGTGAGCACTGGTTGCACTGTATACAGTTACTAATCTGCCATTCAGGAACACTAATAGCTACGCCGCGTTTTTCCCATGCAGCAGTACCTTGTGGGAATGTTCCATCTTCAACCCCTGTAAAGGCACTTACCGGCAGTGTATCACCTTGCTGACGGTTGATAACTTCAAGTATATTTTTAACAAAATCAGGCTTAAATCCTTCGGCCGCTGGTTGTTCTTGTTCACCATCGGATATTAAAGTTGAAACGTCAACTTTAACTGCTGCATCCAGAGCATGATCTACTGCATCCCAGTTCATTTTAACAACTTTTTCGCCTTTTTTACCATAGGTCTTCTGAATAGCATCCTTCAAATATTTTACTGCATCTTCAACGGGTATTATATTAGCCAGCTTGAAGAATACGGTTTGCATTAACATATTGATTCTGCCGCCCAGTCCGATTTTAGCAGCTATATCAAAAGCATTAACAATATAGAAATCAATGTTATGCTCTTTAAGGTATTTTCTCATTTTAAAAGGAAGTTTTTCCTTCAACTCATCAGGTGACCATTGACAATTCAATAAGAAAGTACCGCCATCTTTCAGACCTTCGAGGATATCAAACTGATGTACATAAGATTCCTTATGACATGCTATAAAATCGGCTTCTTCAATAAGATAAGTGGATTTTATAAGTTTCTTGCCAAAACGCAGATGAGAAACAGTTACTCCTCCTGATTTCTTGGAATCATAAGCAAAGTAAGCCTGAGCATACATATCAGTATTATCACCGATTATCTTAATAGCATTTTTATTTGCTCCAACAGTACCATCAGACCCAAAACCCCAGAATTTACAGCTTATAGTTCCTTCGGGAGTTGTCTTTATTCTTTCACCAACAGGTAGTGACAGGTGGGTCACATCATCAACAATACCTATTGTGAATCCATCTTTAGGCTGATCTGCTTTAAGGTTGTCAAATACTGCTTTAATCTGTGCAGGAGTAGTATTCTTGGAACTTAGTCCATATCTTCCACCAACAATAAGAGGAGCACTTTCCTTATTATAGAACATAGTGCGTACATCCTGATACAGAGGTTCGCCTACTGCACCAGGTTCCTTTGTTCTATCAAGTACTGCAATTCTTTTAACTGTTTTTGGAAGTACATTAAAGAAATATTTTTCAGAGAAAGGACGGAAAAGGTGAACTTTAAGTACTCCAACCTTTTCTCCCTTTTTCATAAGATAATCTACTGTTTCTTCTATGGCTTCATTAACTGAACCGATTGCAACAATCACGTTTTCAGCATCTTCAGCACCATAATATACGAAAGGATGATATTCTCTTCCTGTGATTTTGGTTATCTCCTGCATGTAGGATTCTACAATATCAGGTACAGCATCATAAAATTTATTGCAAGCTTCTCTTGCCTGGAAGTATATATCAGGGTTCTGAGCAGTACCCCTTGTTACAGGATGCTCAGGATTTAATGCATTCTTCCTGAATCTCTCTATGGCTTCATAATCTATCAGTTTTGCCAGGTCTTCATATTCCATAACTTCGATTTTCTGCAGTTCGTGAGATGTTCTGAAACCGTCAAAGAAATGGAGGAAGGGAATTCTTGCCTTTATTGCGGCCAGGTGGGCAATTCCAGCGAGATCCATAACTTCCTGGACACTTCCTGATGCAAGCATAGCTACACCTGTTTGACGGGTAGCCATAACATCAGTATGGTCTCCAAAAATCGAAAGTGCGTGAGTAGCTAATGCACGAGCAGTTACGTGAAATACTCCTGGAAGAAGCTCTCCAGCTATTTTATACATATTAGGTATCATAAGTAGCAAGCCCTGAGAGGCTGTAAATGTAGTAGATAATGCGCCTGAAGCTAATGCTCCATGCATGGCACCTGCAGCTCCTGCCTCAGATTGCATTTCAGAAAGTTTTACTGTCTGGCCGAAAATATTTTTACGTCCATTGGCACTCCATTCGTCAACCAGTTCTGCCATGGTTGATGATGGGGTGATAGGATAAATAGCTGCTACATCGGTAAACGCGTATGCCACATGGGCAGCTGCGGTATTACCATCCATAGTCTTCATCTTTTTTCCCATTTGATTTTCCCCTTTCACAACATAATTTAATTAAATAAAATTAAATAATTTTTTATTATATAACTTAACTTTATCCCGGAATCCGGCGCATTTTGCTTCCAACTGCAGAAACCTTTCGAGTTTTATAGTAAACTGTCGTATAATTTCCTTATCGGAACCGGTTAAAGTTTAAATAGCAACATATATAACACCAAGTATCACAATATATAATATCATAATAAAAGCACTTGTACCAATAATAAACTAATTATATTTTAGAAAATATAATTAGTTGTTCAAAAGTGCTAAAAAACGCACTTTACAGCACTAATACAATAAATATAATGTAATACTGTATACATTATTACTTATTATTGTGCCAATGATATTATACATAATAATTTAAAAAATCTCAAATAAAATTAGCAACACAATAAAATAAATTTTATTGATTTTTCTTGAATAACACTTGATGAAATTGAGTTACAAGGCAGTAGAGGCCTATATCAAGCATAGGGCCTCCACAATCTTCTGAAACTCTGCACAACTAAAGTCGGCATGTTCTAATGTACTTTTTAACACTCTGAATCTAAAAGTATGGGGAGCACAATCCTGTTTATCTGGAATTCATTGTACCTGACATAGCATGTATAGATCTCATTAAAAACTAACCTTTGGATTATTTCTTTCCTCTTCTTCTGCTTTAAAGAAAGGTTCTTCCCTGAACCCGAACATAGATGCAATTATAACTGTTGGAAACATTTGTACTGCATTATTATAATCCAGCACAACATCATTATAAAATTGACGGGCATAGCCTATCTTGTCTTCAGTTTTTGAGAGCTCTTCCTGTAAATGCATAAAATTTGTGTTAGCCTTTAAATCAGGGTAAGCCTCAGCTACTGCGAAGAGTCTGCCTAGAACCTGAGATAACTCACCATTTGCTTTCATCATATCTTCCGGAGTTTTTGCTGAAAGGAATTTTGTTCTAGCAGAAACGACAGCCTCAAGAGTTCCCTTTTCATGAGAAGCGTATCCTTTTACTGTTTCCACAAGATTTGGAATAAGGTCAAACCTTCTTTTAAGCTGTACATCAATTTGACTCCATGAATTTCTTACCCTGTTTCGCTTTCCTACAAGACCATTGTAGGAAAAAATGCCTATAAGAACAATTAACAGGATGATTCCGGGAATAATATATTCCATATAATAGCCTCCAATCAGAATATTATATCTAATAATATTTATATATTATTACTGCATTATTAATACGTCAACTATTATTTAAATTACTTACTTAGCCCACCACACAATTACGTCCTGCTTGCTTTGCCTTATAAAGGAATTGATCGGCTCTTTGCACCAAGCTTTCTTCATCATCATTTTCCTGCAGTTCTGTTACCCCGAAACTGCATGTTAAAGATATACTTTGGTGAAAATTATGCTCTGAAATCAGTATCCTCAACCTTTCAGCCAGATTAACAGCATCAACTTTTTTTGTATTTGGCAGAAGAATAACAAATTCCTCACCTCCCCATCATGCAAAAATATCAGTTTTTCTGACTACCTGCTTTATAAGGCCAACAGTTTCCAGCATGACTTTATCACCTGTAAGATGTCCAAAACGGTCATTAATATTTCTAAAATAGTCCAAATCAAATATTATTATTGATAATGCTGTATTGTACCTTTTTAGAAGATTTATCCATCTTCCAAGCTCTTCATCAAACTTAAAACGATTGTATAATCCGGTTAGGGGATCTATAGTGGATAATACTTCTAAATATTTACTATTAATATATTCCAATCGCTTGTAATAATTTACCCTATAGGAGGTTATGGCATTCAAAGAAATAACAAGTATTGTATAAACAACAGCTGCCGAAAATTCTGAAAATTGTGTTTGGGGCAAACGAAATTTGGACAAAATTAGAAAGCCTATTGTAATAAATAGTGAAGATGCTAACATGTAAACTAATCTATTAGGTATAAGAAATATAACTATTATAATAATTATAACTCCAAATGTCTGGATTATAAAATTTGGAGATTCATATTGGTAAAAGATGGATAAGTACGAAATAGACAAGGCAATTTCATATAGCGTGAAATACATAAATATTTTAGAATAACTCTTTATATGTCCAATCCCAACATATAGTAGAATTACTAAAATAAAAAAGGTAAGTCTATTTAAAAATATTATTCTAAAAGTAAATGGATTATTTATAAGAAAATAGTCAGGTATTGCGAAAAAAAGGTAGAACACCCCGAAGCATAATACTGCAGGGCGCAGATATTTTATAATACTTAGGATTTCATAATCAATATATTCAAATTCAAGAAATCTATCTTTGAATTCTGCTAATAATGGAGATATATTTTCGCGTATACCTGCACTTTTATTTGTGTCAATCATATAAACTAGCCCTTATATTGTTTTTTAAATATAACGAGGCAATGGATGTCCCTCACCTCCATATGACAATGATGTGAAAAAATTACAGATCTAAATCTGGTGTTAGAAAGCACCGCCGCCGCCGCCACCTCCGCCGCCACCTGAACTTCCTCCGCTGAAGCCGCCACCTGAACCTGTTGATGAAGAATTACGGGAATTAGCAATAGTAGTTGCAGTCATTACTGATGATTCCACAGTCTTGATAGTATTGTTGAAAACTCTATCAAGATTGCTGAAATGCCCGTAGGACATGCCATAAAGGTATGTCAACTGAGGATTGCCAAGATCATCCTCTTTAAATACCAGTGGCAGTTGTTTTATAACCTCTCTTGCTACGCCAAGTGATATTGCGTAAACAAGGTAGTGTTCCCAAAGGATGATGGATGGCACTTCAGCCTGTTCCAATCTGCTGAAATCCTTGAGAAAACGCTTGAAAGCCTTCCACATTGCATACTGTTCATTGCCGTAAGTGGAACGCCTTTTTATCCTGGCAGAGAAAAGCAGCATGATAATGCCAAGAGGCAAAAGAGTAATACCAACTGTATTTTTAAATATGCCGGGCATAAGTATACCGATAATAATAATTACGATTGAGGAAAGTATGCCAATGATTTTACCTTTTTTTGCCGAATCATCAAAGAACTTATTCAATTTTGCCTCATTTTCAGCTTTTTCACACCACAGATCATAGTCTGCTTTGAAATCCAATGCATTATCTTTATCTCGGGCAAAATCTTTTATATCGTCCAATAAAACAGAATTTCCATCACCAATTTTATTAATAAACCACTTAATTAGAAAGGCCTCATGGGATTTCAAACTTGTTAAAGGCTTTTCAGTGTTCAATGATATCTTATAGTCTTTTACTTCTTTGTTTTTAAACAACCCTTTTTTATTTACTGTAACCTGCTCTAGCAAAAGGTTTTTCTTCCTTACCAGGTCCATAAGAGTAGCCATAACATCTCTTGATTGAACTTTACCCATAGTCATGAGCAAACTCATTTCTGCAGGAGTATATTCACCAGGTAATTCCCTGTAATACTTACCAAAGAATCTTCTCTTAAACTCCCTATCATATTTCAGGTAGATGTAAATAACTAATAGTAACCAAATGGGTAAAAGAATATAAAATATTACTGTTCCAATAACATTAAGAGCTTTCTCCTTTTCCTGCTGCTTTCTTAACTGCTCCCTGGCATTTTCTCTTTTAAGATTTGCCTCTTCTGCAAGTTTGCCTTCACTTTGAAGTATATCCTGCAGGGCACCTTTTGAAACAATATTTTTTGAGTCGGGAACAAGTTTAACAGGAAATAATACCCTGGTTTCAACAAACGTTCCGGGGGCTACAGCTGGCACTTTGAATTCTACAGTTTTTTCATCAATTATATCAGATTCACCTGTTAAAGGCCCATGCCCAAATACTCTTATATCTCCTTTCGAGGCTCCCTGAGGAAGTATTGTCTTAATGTGGATATTATTTAGAGGTGCCTGCCATTCAGTACCTATCATTTTTCTGTTGAATTCTGCAATATCATTATATTTTACAACAGCATCAACTAAAGTATATTTATATATGAAGGTTTTTTCTTCATTACGGGAGGGTTCGTATACTTTAAATTTTGCCATGCTGCTGTTTAAATTATATAAATATGTTCCGGGACTTTCTGAATTATTCCTGACAACTTCAACTTGTTTACCATCTTTAAGTATAAATACCTGCTCATCTTTTATTCCTTTAGTTCCGGACAAGTCAATATCGAAAGTTACACCGTTAAAATTACCTGAAAAACTATAAGTTATGTGTTCCTCTATATTAGCTGAACCGTCGGTACTAATATTTATATAAATATTATACTTCGAAATAAAGTATTTCCTGTTATTCTCTGCTATTGCGGGCTCAGCATAAAAACATAGTATCAGAAATATGGATAATATAAACGATATAGATGATATTACCCTCAGTATATACTTTTTTCTTTGATCCATACATATCCCTTCTTTCAAAAATTTGATTGCCCGGGCGAGTAATTATTACTATGATTCTGTAACATAAAATCATATTTATTATTATTATTTGTTGTAATTATATCATAGAGATTTTTGAATGAAAATATACCAGTATTAATAAATATAGCCACTTATATATATAAGGCCTTGCGACCATTTACTTATTATTTATTCCCTATGGGTTGGCAAAAATTACCCTTCAGAAATGTGCTTTCCATTGGCAACATAACAAAGCAGTAATAGTTTAGATAAATAAATAACAATACAAAGGTAATAATATGATTATTAACTTGATGAATGAAGGGAGACTTTAAAGTGGCAGTCTTAAAATTTAAAGCTGATGCTTATGGCGAAAACCCTACAAAAACAGTAGTAGAAGCACGAAATTTTAAAATAACTATCGATGAACCGGAAAATCTGGGAGGTACCGATCAAGGGGCAAATCCTGTGGAGTATATACTTGCTGCGCTTGCTGGCTGTTTAAATGTCGTCGGTCATGTTGTTGCAAAAGAGATGGGATTTGAACTTGGAAGAATGCATATTGAATTAGAAGGTGACCTGGACCCTGCAAGATTTATGGGTAGAACGAAAGCAGAGAGAGCAGGCTATAAGGAGATCCGGGTTAAAATTAGTCCGGAAACCAATATAGATCATAATTCTCTAGAAAAATGGCTTGAAACAATAGAAGACAGGTGCCCTGTAAGCGATACAATACAGAATATCACACCTGTAAAAATCGAATTAAACACAACTGCCGGTTATTAAAGCAGAGAGCTTGTATGATGTATGGAAACGGAACTTCCAGATGTATTGCATAGGCGCAGAGTATTTATTTGAATATTTGAAGAAAATATTGGTAAGGGGCATAAGCACTTTAACGATAGACCCTGATAAATATATCTTCAAATATTAAATGTACCCCATAGTAAATGCGCCCTTGCACATTTTAACATATTGACATAGAATGGGTGATTGTGTAACAATCATAATATATATACAAAGTACAGGCTCAAATTTACATACAGTGAAATTGCCAAACGTAAGTATATAAGGATTATGCATAGGGGGAAAGGGTACATGAATTACAGTATTATGGCATATATTATATCTGCAGGAGCTGTAGCACTTGCTGAAATGGCTGACAAAACACAGTTGATGGCAATGGCATTTGCATCAAAATATAAGGTCTCAAAAGTGTCACTGGGAGTATTTTTGTCTATTGTTTTCAGCCAGGGGATGGCAGTTGCCATGGGTAATTATATGGGGCAGCATCAGGGTTTAAATGTTTGGATACAGGCTATTGCTTCATTATCATTTATTTTCTTTGGGCTTTGGACTATGCGTGGAGAAAAGTCAGAAGATATGAAGGTGCAAAATTCTAAATTCGGTGTAGTAATAACAGTTGCTATTGCATTTTTTATAGCAGAACTTGGAGATAAAACACAGCTTGCCACTATTGCTTTTGCTATTAAGTATCCATCAAATCCTATTAGTGTTTTGCTTGGTACAATAACAGGTATGGTTGTGGCTAATGCTCTTGGGATATTTGTTGGAGTTGTATTATGCAAGAGAATTCCTGAAGAAAAATTGAAATTCCTTTCAGCTGGAGCATTCATATTATTTGGTTTTATTGGTGTGTATCAAGTTATGGCAGACAAGTTGAATTTTACCACTGGCACAATTGCAGTTATTATGATACTTATAGCACTTATAACGGGAACAGCTATGTATTTTATTTTCAAGAACCGAGAAATACCCGAAAAACGTGGATTTAATCAATATTGCAGAATAAAGGGCCGGTAACCTGATAGCTACTGATATAAAAGAGCGGGATTTGGTTATGGGTGCATTTCCTTTATATTAAAATATGCACCTCTTTATTATTTGGGCGCATTTTCTTCCTATGATACAAAATGCACATTTATTATTTGTACTATTGAAAACTCACAGTAAAAATGCTATTATTGGAAATACGCTTACAGTGTTTTCAATTTAAGGGAATATACCTTAAAGCTAAAAAAGTAGTACTTGCTAAATAATAATATATAAGTATTATTAAGATGTTATTTCTAAACATTATATGTAAATGGTGCATAATTAAATTAAACGAGGTGTAAAAATATGGGTAAAAATGTGTCGCTTCTGCTTGTGGGTATCGGAGGGTATGGCAATAACTATGTTAAAGGTATTCTTAATAATATGGGTGATATGGCCAAAGATAGGTTTACAATAAAGGGCATAGTAGATCCTAATCCTTCGGGATGTCAATATATTAATGAACTTAAGGATATGGGTATTCCCTTTTATAATTCACTTGATGAATTCTATGCAGTTGATTCTGCTGATTTAGCAGTTATATCTTCACCAATTCAGTACCATGCACCCCAATCTTGTTGCGCACTTGAACATGGCAGCAATGTATTATGTGAAAAACCAATATGTGCAACAATTCAAGATGCACTAAAGATGATTGATGCAAGAGATAAATCAGGGAAATTCCTTGCAGTTGGTTATCAGTGGTCTTATGAAGAAGCCATGTTGGATTTAAAAAGGGACATCATAAATGGTAAATTAGGGAGACCAAAACGTTTAAAAACCATTGTACTTTGGCCAAGAGATAAAAAGTACTATACAAGAAGCAGCTGGGCTGGCAGAAAGCAGGACGACCGTGGTAACTGGATTCTTGACAGTGTTGCAAACAATGCTACAGCTCATTATCTACATAATATGTTTTTTGTTTTAGGTAACAAATTGGATACCAGCGCATATCCAGCCAGCTTAAGAGCTGAACTATATAGAGCTAATGAAATCGAGAACTTCGATACTTCAGTTATACAGGCATATACTGATGATGGAGTCGAGATTTTGTTTTATGCAACCCATGCAGTAAAAGAGACCAAAGGTCCAATTTTCCAATATGAGTTTGAAAACGGTATAGTTAACTTTGGAGGAGAAACAGGGGAAAAAAGAATAATATCTGCAACATTTAATAATGGAACCACAAAGATATACGGTGAACCATACTCAACCGAAATCAGAAAGCTTTGGGTATGTATAGATGCAGCTGCAGGTATTGGAGATGAAATTACCTGCAAGGCAGAAACAGCAATACCTCAGATTTTATGTATTAATGGTGCTCAGGAATCTATGCCTGAAATAGTGAAATTTCCCGATACTTTGATAAAAAGAGAAGGAGAGCCTGAGTTGACCTGGGTTGAAGGACTCTCTGAATCTTTAATACAATGCTACAACAATAATACTGTTCCGACTGCTATGGGCATTAGCTGGGCGAAAACCGGAAAAGAGATTAATTTAAAAGGTTATTGCAGTATAACCCTATAGACAAGACAGGCAAATAATATGCTATAATAATGAGGATACTCTTCAAAGTTGGAGGAATTCCCTTTACTTGAGAGTGGGTGTCCTTTTATAGAAAATCATATGTCAGGTGGGGTCATAATAAATAATATATATACTAAATATACAAAATGGGCGAAATATACCAAACACAATAAATATAGCATGTTTAAAGTTTTTATGTTTGCTTATTGGGCAATGATGCTAAGCATTTCAGGAATGTATGCCATGTACATTGCTCAAATAGGCTTTTCTAAGAAGGAGATAAGCATTGCTGTTACCATATTTACCTTCGCTGCGCTGATTGGACAAAATGTATTTGGCTATCTTGCCGACCGCTTCAAATGCATCAAAAAGATACTCCTGGTTGCAATTAGTGTAGGAATAATCGCATCAATTGCACTAAACTTTTCTAAACAGAGCTGGTTCATAAGTATACTTATATTTCTATGGGGATTTTTTTTATATGGAACGGTACCCCTTTCAGAAGCATGGTATATTGGCATTCTGAAAGCTAATGGAGACCAAAGGGAATTTGGTAAAATCAGAGGTATAGGGTCTATTGGATATGGGATCTCTGGAATTATTCTTGGCCTTTTGCTGCAAAATATAGGCTGGAATCTTTATAGCTGGTATATTTTAATAAGCAGCTGCGCTGTTTTATTAGTAATAACCTTAATGAGTGAAAGCAAAGAGATTGCTTTATATAAAGCAGGCGGCGGAGACGGTTGCGGGGATACTAATAATGCTTCTTTTAAAGAGGCTTTTGAGCAGATTATAACAATTAAATCTTTAAGAACTATAATAATAATAGTATTTATATATAGCTTTGTTCTAAAAGGCATATATAGTTACCTTGGTGT
>DAOSDD010000077.1:0-17524 GCA_035362115.1 Clostridiales bacterium
TTATGCGGTTCATAATCTCTTCCTTGCTAATACCGGGCTTCCAGTCTAAGCTATCATGTATGCATATGAAAGTAAACCGAGAATATGTCAATAATATTAGATTTACCAATCAATATTAATTTCCTTATCTTTAATGTAAGCTAAACTTTATCTATAAAGAAGCCTCCTATCTGCTTCTTTATAGATAAAGCTTAGTTTTGCCAATTTTTAACTTTTTATAATACTTCCTTTACAGGCTGAGTCTTACGATTTTCAATAGTAAGTTTTTTATTTTTCCCTAATAATATGTTTTTATTATCTTATAATTGCCAAGTATTAAATTTGCTTAACACTGTGAAATTATATCAATTTTATCTTTCAAAACCATATTTCTATAACTTCTACCATCCATCGTATCTATTACATTTCTTGCCTAGTACTCACATTATTGAAGCATTTCCTTTCTTATTTTATCTATATCACCTTTGGTTAACCCTGTAAGTTTAATTATATCTTCTACTTTCATCCCTTTTACTATTGCATTTTTAGTAATCCTTATAACTCCTTCTTTTATACCTTCTTGTCTGCCTTCTTGTCTTAATTGTTCGGCTATTGTCATTACCAATTCACTCCCTTCTATTGATATTTGACTAGCTATTCGTACCATTTCATCTTTATCAATATCATTTCTTACACTTAATATATATCTTAAGCATGATTCAATATAATGTATTACCCGATCCTTTTCTAACATTTCGTCTAAGAGTTTGAATCCTTCTTCTAATATATCTATGATTTTATTTTTATCTGCATATCTTACATCCCTCATTATTTTTAGTATTACCCTAGTTATGGACTCTAATTTTATATCTTCATCTTATGTCCATGTTATAACCCCCTATTTTTCAAGAAAAGCTGTATTTCTGATAAAATGAAAAAACTCTATTCTCTTTTCTTGATAATTTAAATTAATCATCTTTATCATCCCTTAATAATACTTTTCATAAATTTATTATACTTATTAAAGAGTTCTTCACAACTATTATATCAAACATATGTGTCTCAAAAAGCGGAAAATAAGCTTGTATTAATTGAGCACAAGCCTATTTTCTGCTTCAATTGCGTTTAAAAATCAGGCTTATTCGACAACCACATCTTTCTCACTTTCAGTAATTACAGACTTATCAAACTTATATGATTTTATTTTTAAAATGTTGTTACTGACTTTCATCTCATATGGCTGTTCCTCAAAATTAAACTCCTTAACTTTTTTACCGCTATCACTCAGGTCGTATACTTCCCATTTTGTTATGTCATCTACATTGCTAACAATCAAATATTCTGAATCCCAGAATATTCTCCATGTACAATTAAGGTCCGTAAGCTTAATATTCTTTTGTAAATCCAAAAGCTGTATTCCTGATTTAGTTTGTTTATTCTTATTAAAAGAATCAGCTATAGAAACAACAATGTGTTTTCTATCCGGAGATATATTAGGACTCCTAGCCTCATTCATAAAAATCTGTGAACTATTTGTTTTCATATCATATACTTTGATTACCGGAGTATCATTTTGTGCATAATCATAGTATAATTTTCCGTCGTCACCCCATCCTAGGTAAACTATTTCAGCATAATTAAATGGAGGATAAGCAAAGGTGTCTATTACCTTGAATTCACCATCCGGCATATCCTTAATAGCTATACATATATCAGAAGAACCAGAATGACTCTTTGCAATAACCGCAAGGCTGTTTTCATAAACATCATAATCAAAAACAGTTCTCATATCTGTTCCTTCAACTAACCGGATAATCTTATTTTCTTTGCTGCTGTAAATATTCATTTTGCCTAAAATTACATCACCATTATCCAACCTATAAAATATAGATCTTTTCTCCACCCAAGGTTTATATAAAAATGTGCCGATTTCTTTATTATCATAAACGCTTTTTACATTAAAAATTAAGCTTCCATCATCAAAAATCTCAGAAGAATTTGTTATTTCAATTTTATCTGCATTTTTCACATCAGGTATTAAAACTTCTGTTTTCTTTAAACTATCCGGATTATTCCTAATATATATAACATCTTTCATGCCTATGCCATATTCGGAGTCTACCCATGCATAGCCTGCAAAAGCTATACATAATACGCAAATAATGATTGAAAATATAATTATCTTTTTTTTCATACTAATCCCTCCCTAATATTTATGGTAGTGTCGTATCACTTACTGTACTATCAGTATTATTACTTACTGTGACACCTTTTGTTATTGCTCCATTGTTAAAATTCAATGTTATATTACCTGTATTAATTCTTGCAATATAATAATTGATCCCATACACAACTTCGTCAGGAAACGGAGCGCCATCTTCCATCACATAATATGAATAAGATGCTCCATAATTTATATCAGTTCCTTTTGTAGCTCCAGATATTCTTGTATATCGTGCATATGCACCAGATGAAGTTAAAACTTTTCCACGCAACGCACCATACCCATCAGAGGCACTTCTTTCAAGCAATATTTCCGGATTTCTCTGCTTATACCAATTATCCTCACCCATCCGTATCTCAAAATGCAGATGCGGTCCTGTTGCATTTCCTGTGTCACCGGTTCCTCATATGCAACTGTGTTGGCTTTTGCGCGTGTGATTAAAACGACATCATGGGCACCCAGTTCTTGGTTTGTTTGATCAACAGCATGAAAAGCATCTCCACTTGTAAAGAAGGCATCTAACAGGACTATAGCTTTGTGCCCTTTTTCCTTTACAAAACGACCAGCCATTTGGATCATTTTCATAATGCTGTTGTTTTCATCCTTCAGTTTCTTCAAAGCCTCCTGAGTAACCCTGGTATCACTCTTTAAGCAGGTGATTTCATCAATCCTATCCTGTAGTTCAATGTCCATTGGGATGCATTGATTCGTTTTTCCCTCCGCAAGGATCCCCAGCATACCATGCTGGTGCCCGAATATATACTCTGCTTTCCCTGCGTTTTCTGAATCTTGATGAAGCTTCTTTACTCCAGGCATATGTCTTGCTTCCTTGGATACTTTGATATGGTCACCAATCAGCATCATATAACCATCCATCATGACCGGCTGAATATGTCCAAGTACCATGCTTTGCCATTTGCTTTTAACTTGTTCCAAATCATATGCTTTTGACCGGAAAAAGTGTAGCATCGTCTCATAGCACCCTGGATCAAGGCCTAGACACCCAATAATCGTTGTAATACCTTTCATCTCTATTCTCAACATCATACCTACCACAATAATCACAAACCAGTTAAATGTTTCCTCCCTCTTAAAACATATGCGAAATTGCTGTAGAATTCCATCTATAAGCTTGAGCATTGACGTTGACCCCCCGGTTTTTTATTACTTCACAATTTTAATTTACCATGGGTGTTCCCGTAATCTCAAGCTTATTACATATGCAAGTTCTGGTAAGAACTTTTAACTCTCAAGAAATTTTCTGCATTCAGGTATTTCCAAGAAGCATTTAAGCATGCTGAAGTTAAGAGTCTTACCAAAACGCCTTGGCCTTGTGAAGAGTATAACCTTGCTCAGATTATTCATTATTTCCCTTATAAGTAGGGACTTATCCACAAAGTATCCATTCTTTGTTATAAGCTCTTTAAAGTTATCTATTCCGATAGGCATCTTTTTTAATAAATTTTGCATAAACACATTCCTCCAGCTTCACTTGTTTTCTTTTAGCTGCATTTGATACATCTGAGCCTCATTTAAATCTTCTGATGGCTTTATTTAGTACCATTTCATCTGTTACTAATATTATTATACCATTCATATAGCTTTTATAAAGGGATTTCAGACTGATTTCCCAATAAAATTGTTACTCCCATGAATTAAGCAATGATGTATATACTGATAGAAAAATTAGAAGACAGTTATCCTGTATTATTGCTAAATCAAGATAACTGTCGCCATAATTTATCTCTTATACTCTCTTTATACTATTATTCTCAAAAAGTTAACAAAAAACAAACTTTCATATACAAATCCATGTAGTGCAAGCGTTACATGGCACTTTTCGAGAATATATTGTATCTTAATTCATCGCAGCGCACACTTATTTGTTTGTGGCTATACGCTGCGGTATAATATATGCCTATATAACGAGGCAATGAAGATTTCCCCCACATCTATAGGTGGCGGGTACCTATTTGCATTTCAAGCGGCGAGCATATCTCCCGCCTTGTTGAAACGTGCTGAGGTAAGAAAATTTTTCTACTGATGCGTTATAAGCACCTACTTCTTTCTCTTCTGTACCCCTTCATGGTCAATATAATAGTTTTCCCTCATTATCAGTTCCGACACCGGCAAAAAGCTGTATCCATTCTTTTTAAGGTCTGTAATGATTGTTGGCAAAAGTTTGGCAGTATGAGGTGTATCGTTATGAAATAAAATTATTGACCCTGGTTGAATTCGTTTTGTTATGCGGTTCATAATCTCTTCCTTGCTAATACCGGGCTTCCAGTCTAAGCTATCTACATTCCATTGTATTGTATAGCAGCCCGCTTTCCCTGCAGTTTTCACTACCAAATCATTATAATCACCGTAAGGAGGTCTGAAAAGTTCAACTTTTTTGCCGCTGATTTCTTCAAGCTTATTATTGCATTGAACAATTTCCTTATATATTCTTTCTTCATCCAAGACACCCATTCTAAGGTGTGTATGAGAATGATTAGCAACATCATGACCTTTCTCGGCAATTAATTTTACCATCTGAGGAAATTTTTGTGCCCATTCACCAACTATAAAAAAAGTAGCTTTAATATTTTCTCTTTCAAGAGTATTAAGAATATCAGGTATATCATCTGACCCCCAGGCACAATCAAATGTTATGGATGCTTTTTTCTCAGTATAATCAACAGAATAAATTGGAATGCTCCTAACTGAGGCAAAAACCTCCACAGCTTTCATTCCTGTAATGCCTAATAGTGATAAAACTGTGGTAAATGCAACTAGTATTGCAAAATAGGAAATTATGCTGTTCAATTTTATTATATAAATTCTTGTTTTCATCCTATACCAAACTCCATTCTCTTGATATTAATCACATTAATTAATATTTAATAAATAAATATTATATGCATATTTATATAATAATTAGAATCTATTTTGTGGTGAGAAATGTCCCTGTTACAAATATATAAACATACATACAACTTATTACAAGATCGGAAATATAATAATGAATAAATGCACCTTATTGTATGTATTGTATAACTCCTGTAAATTGGTTATAATCTAACAAGTAGCAACTAGCATTTATAGGAGAATTGGCATGGTAGAAACAGAAAACAGTGAATTTTTACTAAATGAAGAAATAATAAGGCGTGAAGCTGCAGTTCAGCCTATATTTGATTTAGGACGAAAACTTTATTTTGAAAATTCCATACTATATCTGGATGTGAATCTGGAAGAACGAAGCTTAATTGGATGTATCAAGGATGGTAACAGCTTATATACTTCTGAGATTCAGTTTGATAAAGAAGGCAATTTACAAAGATATGGTTGTACATGTGATATATTCAAGAATTATTTAGTTGCATGTCCTCATATTGTGGCAATGATGCAGGCTATTTACGGAAATTTAAAGATTATAGCTTATTTAACTTCTGAACGAAATACTGCAAAAGCTTTAAATATGAAAGTACCACTGAATCCGGTTATTGTATTAAACAAGGTCAGTTTTCAAGATAAACCTGCACAGCGTCCTGAAACTGTTGAGCTTTCTAAGAGACTGCCGAATAGCCCCAAAAAAACTGTGGAGCTTTTTAAAACATTAAAAGACAAATATCAGATACAAACCGACTATCAGAAAAATACAAAGCATACAGACAATATCGAAGAATTGAAACAGGGTAAAACTTTAAAGCAGGCGCTAAAACAGGTTCTAAAGAAAAGTGAGGCAAAACCCGTTTTTAGTCTTGATAGCAACGCTAAAGAGTTTTTTCAGGCTTTCAATAATTTTGTATCAGTTAAGCCGGTCGGAAAAAATAAGAGTACAAAAAAGGTTAAATTAATACCGACTTACTATATAAATAATAGTTATGGAGGGACAACCCACTGGCTGGAATTTACTACAGGAATCAATAAAACATATATTGTAAAAAATATTGTACAATACATTAACTGTATAGCCTTCAGAAAGCCATGTAAATTCGGCAAGTCATTCAATTATGATCCGGAGACAATGGAGTTTGAAGAGGGGGCCTCAAAAAAGATGGCTGAATTACTGACTGAAATTTGTATAGATAACAAACACTTGAATTCTTCGGATTACATTTACTATGGTACATCATACCAGAGTAGGAGGATTGTTTTATCAAATTCAAGGCTGTTGGAATTTCTCGAAATTATGAAAGAGCATAACCAGTCTTTCAGATTAGTCATTGATGAACTTGCCTTGGATAATATGGAGATAAAAACAGAGACTCCAGAAATAAAAATGAAGCTGGATAGGATTAATGGAGGCTTCAAACTCTCTTTTGACATATTAAGTGATAAGATATTTATGCTGGACTATGAGGGTAGGTTTATTTTTTATGAAAACAGCATATACAAATTAACTCCTGAAAATGCTATAATCATGTCTCCGATAATTAATTATGTTAATGCCAGCAGGCGGCCGGAAGTGCTTATTCCCGATAATGAGATCTCGAATTTTTATTCCAACATAGCACCGCATGTGGAAAATATTGGTGAAATTAAAATACATAAGGATATTAAAACGGAATTTATAAGAGAGGAGCTGTCAGCAAGTATATATTTTGACAGGATAAAACACAAAGGAAAGGATGGAATAAGTGCCCGACTGGAGTATGCATATGGTGATATAACTATTAATCCACTAATGCTGCAAAATGAACTTTACCTTGATGATAAGATTATCATAAGAAATAAACATCAAGAGAACCAAATAGAAAACTTGTTGATAAATGCAGGATTTAGCGAATCTAGGGATGTTTACTGTCTGATGGACGAAGAGCTGATGTTAGATTTTATTACTAACGAGCTGCCAGTTTTGAAAGATATGGCAGAGATTTACTACTCCGAATCATTCAAAACAATCAAATTAAGCAGTAATATAAATTTCGGCGCTGGAGTTAGATTAAGTACGGATGGTCAGTGGCTGGAATTTACTATTAAACATGACGGGATAGATAGTGAGGAACTAATGGAGCTGTTATCTTCATATAGACTGAAGAAAAGGTACTATAAGTTAAATAATGGTTCTTTCGTTATACTAAATGATCACCAAATAAATACTATAGCTGACGTAATAGCAAAACTTGAGTTAACTAATAAAGATATTAGCAAAGAAATCATACAACTGCCCCGTTACAGAGCCATGTACCTGGATAGTCTTGCAGGAGAAACAGAGGATTTTCATATAGAAAGGAGCAGTCAGTTTAAAAATCTGGTTCAGAATATAAAGGAGCCAGGTGATATGGAATTTGAAGTACCTGCAAGCTTGAAAGGTATTTTAAGAGATTATCAGAAAACAGGATTTAAATGGCTGAAGGTCCTTTCAGAATATGGATTTGGTGGAATATTGGCTGATGATATGGGTTTGGGAAAGACCTTGCAGGTTATTACATTTCTTCTTTACCAGAAACAAGAATCATCAGAAAAGCCTTCTATAGTAATTGCTCCGACCTCCCTTGTTTACAACTGGGAGGAAGAGGTTAAAAAGTTTACAAAAGACCTGAGGGTTGCTGTAATTTCAGGAACGGTAAATGAAAGACAGCAGCAGTTGATTGAAATAAAAGATGCGGATCTGGTTGTGACATCATATGCATTGATAAAGAGAGATATTGAATTGTATGAGAATATTGAGTTTTCACACTGCTTTTTAGATGAGGCTCAGTATATTAAGAACCCTGGAACATTAAACGCGCAAACAGTGAAAAGACTTAAGGCAAGGAATTATTTTGCTTTAACCGGAACTCCCATTGAAAACTCTCTAACAGAACTCTGGTCTATTTTTGACTTTTTAATGCCAGGATATTTGTTTTCTCATAATAAATTTAACCAGATTTATGAAACTCCAATAGTAAAAAAGAACGATAGTGAAGCATTGAAAGGATTGGCTAGGCATATAAGCCCATTTATTTTGAGAAGAATGAAGAAAGATGTTTTGAAAGAATTGCCGGAGAAAACTGAAATCCGTGTATCCTGCACTATGGAGGAAAACCAGAAAAAGGCCTATATGGCTTACCTGCTAAAAGCAAAGAATATTTTTGAAGCAGAAGTAAATGAAAATGGATTTGAAAAGAGCCAGATAAAGATATTGGCATTATTGACCAGATTGAGGCAAATTTGCTGTCATCCTTCATTATTTATCGAAAACTATAATGGAGGCAGCGGAAAGGTAGAATTGTTTTTTGATCTGATTAACGGTGCTATAGAGGGAGGACACAGAATACTTGTGTTTTCACAGTTTACCAGCATGCTTGCAATAATTAAACAAGAACTGGATGCTCAAAAGGAAGGGTACTTTTATCTTGATGGGAATACGGACCCACAGTTGAGGATTAAGATGGTAAGTGCATTTAATAAAGGAGAGAACAACCTTTTTTTACTATCACTAAAAGCAGGAGGGACAGGCCTGAATTTGACAGGAGCTGATACTGTAATTCACCTGGACCCATGGTGGAATCCTGCAGTAGAAGATCAGGCTACTGACAGGGCATACAGAATTGGTCAAAAAAACGCTGTTTCTGTTTATAAACTGGTAACAAAAGGCACAATTGAAGAAAAAATATATGGATTACAGGAAAGAAAAAAGGAATTAATTAATTCAATAATAAAACCAGGTGAAAACTTTCTGACAAAAATGAGTTTTGAAGAAGTTAAAAGTCTCTTTGAAACTGAATGAAAATATTCGTTTTTTATCCTATGATACATAAAATCATTAAAAAATGCACATTATATAAATTGCGCAAACAAAACCGGGTTTGATGTCCAAAGAAATACGAGAAACGGGGTTTTTTGATGATTATAGCTGGATTGGCCGGTTATGGCAGCTACCAGGTTCAGACAGCAGATCTGATCTATACTATTTTAAACTCTTATGACAAAAAGACCAGCTTTTTGGATTGTAAAAGCTTAGAAGAATTTAGTACATCAAAATTAAAAGCATATATCAATGAAATTGGGAAAAACGGTACTGATTATTTAATACTTAAAATTGATCTTTCTGATTTTGATCCTGAATTATTTGAATATCTTCAGGAATACCTTCAGTTTGATATAATTTTGTATAATAATGAAACAGATAAATTCCTAGACTTTGATGCATCTGCTTATATGGAGAGTATTGAGAAGTTAATGCCATTTCTTTCTGAAAAAGGTATTGTAATAATTAATGAGGATTTTAAAGAAGCTTGGTTACCGGTAGATAATTTTGAATATCAAATTGTTACTTACGGCTTCAATTTAAAAGCAGGGGTAACAACTTCAAGTATATCAGATACTTTGTTTGGCAGTGAACTTATGTTTTATCAGCAGCAAACAATAAGAACGATTAATGGAAAAATAATTACTCCTCAGGAATACAGAGTATATATTGAAAAAAAAATAATGGACATATATATAATTCTTGGCGCTGTAACTTTTGCAATAGTCAGTGGCGTTGATCCAAGTCGTAATTTATCTATTATTATGCCTTATGAGGCTATGAATGTAAATATTGCATCAAACAATGAGTGCTAATGCTTCTTCTAATAATTTCTTCAAGAATAAAATATGCACCCACATCCAGGTTTTTAATTGAATATGTTAATATTCTGTAATATAATGTAACATAAAGTCATGGAGTATGTTATTAGAAGTACATTTTTAGAAGTATATTATCAATAGAAAAAATAAAAATACTTCTAAATTTATCTCTCTATGAATAGTATTAAATTAGATTAATTTTGCAGATATACATGAGAGAAAGAGAGAGGAGTGGGGGTCGGATGGTTGGTAACCTCATTGAAAATAACATAGTAACAGTTTCGGGTAAAGTGGTTTCGGAAATGGAGTACAGCCATGAAATATATGGAGAAGGATTTTACACTTTTATCCTTGAAGTTCCGCGGCTTAGTGATAGCAGTGATAAAATACCGGTAACTATATCAGAACGGTTAATAAGCAAGCAGGAACTTAAAGAAGGGTGTATGGTAGAAATAGAAGGACAATTCAGATCCTACAACAACTATGCCAGGGAGGGCAACAAACTGTTGCTAACTATATTTGCCAGGGAAATTAATTTTTTGGAAGACGACGGCAAGATTAAAAACCCAAATCAGGTTTATTTAAATGGATACATATGTAAAAAGCCTATATATAGAATGACACCTTTTGGCAGGGAAATTACTGATGTTTTATTAGCAGTCAACAGACCCTACAACAAATCCGATTATATACCATGTATTGCATGGGGTAGAAATGCAAGATATTCAGAAAGCCTTTCTGTAGGAGATAATATTAAGATTTGGGGGAGAATTCAAAGCCGTGAGTATCAGAAAAAGTATGATTCGGGAGAAATCATAACAAGAACGGCTTATGAAATTTCAATATCAAAAATGGAAGTATGCAATAAGGAACAAACTGATTACCAGGAGCTTCCATACACGGAAAATGAGGAAACCGATGATCATACATGATGGCAGCTGTAATTAAATTTTTGCAGATACACTTGGCTGGAATACCGTAAAAAGATATTTTATTTGCCAAATAGAAATATGGCTGATAAAGTATCTTTTTATTTTGTTTAATATGTACACCACTAATAAAGTAATAAAGTTTCATGCTTGAAATAACATTCAAAATATATTATTATATAAGTAACAGGGAGGGGTGGTGTGTATGAATGATTAAAGTTATTTATGGAGAAAAGGGTACGGGAAAAACAAGAATTCTCGTTGAAAGTTCCAATGTAATGGCAGAAAGAAATTATGGACATGTAGTATTTATAGAAGATAGCAACCAGTCTATGTATAAACTTATACATAAGGTAAGATTTATAAATATATCGGAGTTTCCGATATATGGCGAGGATGGATTTATTGGCTTTATTTGTGGAATTATATCTCAGAATTATGATACAAAAGGTATTTTTATTGATGGCTTGACCTATATATTAAAAAAAGATGTTAACGATTTGGAACCATTTTTTTCAAAGTTGAAAGTAATCGCCTCTAAATTTAATGTTGAGTTTATATTAAGTGTAAATGGCAATGCGGAAAATATACCCGGCTTTTTGAAAGAATATATTTTATAGTATATAGTATAATGGATAGAGGTTTTTATTTATATTTAAAAAACATGCATAAAGATAAGGCTTTATGCATGTTTTTTTGAAAGAAATGAATTTTGAAAGATTGAATTTGGAAGGACTGAAAATGGATAATATTGCTTCAGTTATTATAAGTAACAGTACAAGAGAATTTGATAAGGAATACCATTACCTGATTCCTGACAATATGAAAGGGATAATTAAATCGGGTATGAGAGTTATAGTACCTTTTGGAAAGGCAAATACTCTGAGGGAGGCATTTGTTTTTAGAACTTTTGAAAGTAATGAAGCAATGGGGCTTACCGGACTTAAGTACATAAAAAAATTGATAGATAAAACTCCTGCTCTTGGGGAGAACATGATTAACATGGCCATATGGATGAAAGAACGTTATATATGTACATACTATGATGCAATAAAATGTATGCTTCCATCTGGTACAAAGGTAAAAACCTACAAGATAGTAAAGCTTGAAGGCTCCAGTAATACTGATGAAATACAGGTAAATAATAATAAAATATTAACAGATGAAAATATATATAAAAATATAGATAAAAATGAAGAATTAATAATTAAAACTCTTGCTCAAAGTGGTAACCAATGTGAAATGGAAGAGTTAAAAGGCATAATTAATATTAAAAACATTTCTAGATATATAAAAAAGCTTAGTGATAAAGGCCTGATATGCATACAAGAGGGATATACTGCGAGGGTAAGGGAGAAATTCGTAAAAGCTGCATATGCTGCCATTCCTGCTGAAGAGATAGCTGAAATAATTGATAGCAACAGAATTAAAAGAATTCAGCAGATAAAAGTACTTGAAATACTAATGGAAAACGAATATGTGGCAGTACAGGATATTGTAAGATTTGCAGGGGTATCCCAGGGGGTCCTTGATACTCTCAAAAAGTATGGATACATAGATTTTAGGGAAATTGAAATCAAAAGGGATCCCTTTGCAAATAGGGAGTATAAAAGAACAGAACCTTTAAAACCTACCCTTGAGCAGGAAGCAGCATTAAAAATACTTAAAGAACAAAAGGACAGGCAGTTGTTTGCTGAGGATCTCCTTTATGGTGTTACAGGCAGTGGGAAAACTGAAGTATATTTGCAGCTGATACAATATGCACTGGATAAAGGAGAGGAAGCCATAGTTCTTGTACCTGAAATATCATTAACTCCCCAGATGGTAGAAAGGTTTAAAGGCAGATTTGGAAATCAGGTGGCTGTTCTTCACAGCCGGCTCTCCCTGGGTGAAAGGTATGACCAGTGGAGACTTATAAAGGATGGAAAAATAAAAGTTGTAATTGGTGCCAGATCTGCGATTTTTGCGCCCCTTGCAAATATTGGATTAATTATTATTGATGAAGAGCATGAAGCAAGTTACAAATCGGAAATAACTCCCAAATACCATGCGGCTGATATAGCCAGATATATATGCAAACATCGGAATGCGGTTTTATTATTAGGTTCTGCAACACCATCAGTGGAAACCTATTATAAAGCTGTAAATGGTGAAATAGGACTTATCAATATGGAAGAAAGAGCTAACAATATGACAATGCCTCATGTTGAGATTATTGATATGAGAGAGGAGCTAAACCAGGGAAACCGTTCAGTTTTCAGTAGAAAACTAGCTGTAGAAATTGATAAGAATATTGCCGGCGCAGAGCAAACCATTATTCTTCTTAACAGAAGAGGATATTCCCCCTTTGTACTTTGCAGAAGCTGCGGTTATGTGGCAAAATGCATCAATTGCAGTATTACCATGACTTACCATGCTGTAGGAGAAAGATTAACCTGTCATTATTGCGGGTACACTATTAAAGTACCGGAAAAATGTCCTAAATGCGGGAGCGGCTATATTAGACATTTCGGTACCGGAACACAGAAGCTTGAAGAAGAAACTAAAAAACAATTCCCAGGTGCTTCTGTAATAAGAATGGATATGGATACAACAGGATATAAGAATTCACATGAAGAGATACTTGGAAAATTCAGAGATAAAAATATTAATATTATGGTTGGAACCCAGATGGTGGCCAAGGGACACGATTTTCCCAATGTAACTCTAGTAGGTGTGCTGGCAGCAGACAGTATATTGAACATTGGAGACTACAGGGCATCTGAGAGAACATTCCAGCTGCTGACCCAGGTGGCAGGAAGAGCGGGCAGGGGGGAACTGCCCGGAAGGGTTGTAATACAAGCGTATAATACAGATGATTTTAGCATACTTGCTGCTTCCAGACATGATTTTATTTCGTTTTATAGTAAGGAAATTAAAATACGCAGGGAAATGAGTTATCCTCCATTTACAAATATAGCTACAGCTGTTTTAAGTGGAAGGTATGACAAAAATGTATTTGAATGCTCAAAGAGATTTGAGGACATATTAAACAGCTTATTTATATATTATGAAATTCATAAGGATAGTTATGAAATTCTAGGATCTATGAGGCCCCCAATAGGAAAAATAAAAAACAAGTTCAGATGGAGAATAGTTATAAAGAGCACGGATATTAATACTTTGGTTCGAGTTTTAAGCGGGGCTTCTGATGAATATTATAAATTAAAGTATAAAGAAAAGGCTCAGTTAAGTATAGATATAAATCCTGTTAGTATGTTATAATAAATACGATCAAGGGAGTAAAACCGAGGCGGTTTTATCCTTATGTATTTATTGAAACGGTGTGAAGCAATCCGATTGGCGGATTGCACCTATGTTATAAATAAAGGGGATTCAGTTGGAGGATGAATATGGCTATTAGGAAAATTAGAAAAGATGGGGATGAAGTCCTGAGGAAAAAGTCAAAAAAAGTAGAGGTCATTAATGATAAAATTATATCCTTACTTAAAGATATGGCTGAAACCATGTATGAAAGTGATGGAGTAGGACTGGCTGCACCTCAGGTTGGAATTTTAAAAAGGGTTGTTGTAATAGATGTTAATGATGATAGAGGCCTTATAGAATTAATAAACCCGGAAATCATATTTAGTGAGGGCGAGCAGAATGAATCAGAGGGATGCCTGAGCGTACCGGGTGTATATGGACAGGTGAAACGTCCTGCCAGGGTTATTGTTGAAGCATTAAATTCAAAGGGCGAAAAAATAACCGTTGAGGGTTCAAAGCTGCTTGCAGTAGCTTTGTGTCACGAAATAGACCATCTTGACGGGATGCTTTTTACAGATAAAGTAATTAATTACACCCATAAATAGTTAACTTTAATATAGATCGGAGTGAAGAATTGTTGAAAATTGTTTTCATGGGGACTCCTGAATTTGCTCTTCCCAGCCTTGATATGCTTGTGAGGGAAGGCCATGAAATAGCTGCTGTTGTAACACAACCGGACAAACCAAAAGGCCGGGGCCAAAAACTCTGTTGTCCCCCTGTAAAAGAATATGCAGATAAAAATGGAATAATTGTTTTGCAGCCTTATAAGGTTAAAACACCTGATTTCATATACTCTATAAAAGCATTGGAGCCTGATTTGCTTGTTACTGCAGCATATGGTAAAATTTTACCACTTGAAATCCTCAATATACCAAAATATGGATGCATTAATGTTCATGCATCTCTTTTACCTGAATATAGGGGAGCGGCACCTATTAATTGGGCAATAATAAATGGAGAGCTAAAGACAGGTGTAACCACGATGCTTACAGATATAGGAATGGATACAGGTGATATTTTGTTAAAAAAGGAAATGAACATACCTGATGATATGATTGCAGGAGAATTGCATGATAAATTGGCAGTTTTTGGTGCTGAATGCCTTAAAGAAACACTTGCAAAACTTAAAGATAACACATTGTATAGGATACCTCAGCAACATGAAAAGGCCTCATATGCTCCAATGCTTAAAAAGGATGTTGGACTTATTAGCTGGGGAAAGCCCTCCCGGGAAATTCACAATCTTGTCAGGGGTACTAATCCCTGGCCTGTGGCATATACTTTTTACAAAGAAAAGCGAGTAAAAATATGGAAGACCCAGACCGAATTAAGGCTTGAAAATGAAAATGATGCATGTTATGATGCATACCAGCCAGGTACTATTTGCAAAAGAGACAAAGATGGTATTTTTGTAAAATGTGGAGAAGGATTTATAAAAATATTGGAGCTGCAGTTTGATGGATGCAGGAAGTTATGTTCCGATGAGTGCTGGCATAACTTTGAGTCTGGTGAGTCCCTGGGGTAGAGCAAACAGGGACGGTTCTTAGAAAAGAAGGAAAAAAGGAGATGAATTTTTATGGGTTATTTCTATGGCTTCGACAAATATTACTTAATGCTGGTTTTACCTGCATTTATATTTTCTTTATATGCACAGTTTAGAGTTAAGAGCACATTCAGTAAATACCAACGTCTATCCAACAGGAGTGGTTATACAGGTGCTGATGTTGCTCGTGCCATATTGGATAAGAACGGACTGGGAAATGTGTCGGTACAAATGGTACCAGGGCAGTTGACAGATCATTATGACCCCAGGACAAATGTAGTACGGCTTTCACAATCAGTATACGGGAGCACTTCTGTAGCAGCTTTGGGAGTAGCTGCACATGAAACGGGTCATGCAATTCAGCATAAAGTTGGATACAGGCCTCTTGTTTTAAGAACCACCCTTGTTCCAATTGCAAATATAGGCTCTATGGCCGGTCCATACCTTGCAATATTCGGATTGCTTTTTGACTTTTTGCAGTTGGCATATATAGGAATAATATTATATGCAGGGGCGGTAGCTTTTTACCTTATAACCCTTCCCGTTGAATTTAATGCAAGTACCAGAGCTATAGAAGCTTTGGAAACTACAGGTATATTAACATGGGATGAGTCAGAACCTGCAAAGAAAGTCTTAAAAGCAGCAGCAATGACTTATGTAGCATCCGCCGCTGTAGCAATTGCCAGCTTGCTTCGTTTGCTGCTTCTTACAGGAAACAGAAGAAGAAATGATTAATGTAATATTAGATGGATTGCAGGTGTAATAATGCCAGTTGATTTACCTAGGGAAATAGCATTGAAAATACTATATGAAATAAATGAAAAAGGGGCTTATTCAAATATTGCTATAAATAAGCATGTAGAAAACCCGGGTTTGAGGGATATTGACAAGGTTTTTATAACAGGACTTGTATATGGTACTATAAAATGGAGGTTGTCCATTGATTTTGTTATAGGGCAGTTTTCAAAGCTTCCTATGAAAAAATTGTCCCCATGGATATTGAATATTTTAAGATTAGGCATATATCAGATACTATATACAGATAAGATACCTGTGTCAGCAGCCTGTAATGAAAGCGTAAGCCTTGCTTTAAAATACGGACATAAAGCATCAGGCGGTTTTGTTAATGGAATCCTCAGGAATGTTGCAAGAAACAAGGATAATATTGTGTACCCTGATAAGAATGCAGATTTAATAAGATATTTATCTATTAAGTATTCCCATCAGGAATGGATGATTAAAAAATGGGCAAAGCTTTATGGTGAGGAGTTTACTGAAAACCTGCTACAGAGCAATAATGAAAACCCGGTATTCAGCATAGCGGTAAATACATTAAAAATATCCCGGGAAGGCATAAGACAAAAGCTTCATGAAGAAGGTATAGACTGCATTGAAGGAAAATATTCGGATAATGCTCTTATACTGGAGAATCCGGCAGGAATAGTCCATTCGTACCTGCATAAAGAAGGGTACTTTCAGATTCAGGATGAAGCATCCATGTTGGTTTCAAAAGTCCTGGACCCTGCGCCGGGGGAGCTCGTTATCGATGTCTGTGCCGCTCCTGGAGGTAAAACAGCTAATATTGCACAAATGATGAATAATTGTGGAACAGTAGTAGCAAGAGATATACATCCTCACAAGATAAAATTAATTGAAGAAGCTTCAAAAAGATTGGGGTTGAATATAGTTAAAACACAGTTATTTAATGCAGAAGAAATAGACCCTTCATGCAAAAGCAGGGCGGATCGGGTATTGGTGGATGCACCTTGTTCAGGACTGGGTATTATAAGGAGAAAACCGGATATAAAATGGACAAGGACACCTGAAGATATGAAAACTATTCCTCCTCTTCAATTTAAAATATTATGTACTGCAGCGGAATATGTAAAACCGGGAGGAGTGCTGGTATATAGTACCTGTACTATTATGCCTGATGAAAATATTGATGTTGTAAGTAAATTCCTTGAATTAAATAGTGATTTTAAAATGGTTGGCTTCGAAACT
>DAOSDD010000078.1:0-17501 GCA_035362115.1 Clostridiales bacterium
ACTGTACGGAAACTTGTGTACAAAGTAGAGAGTTATATTGATATTTTGTTTTAAGATAACAGGCAAGTGTAACAGACAAGTGTAACAGACAATTGTAACAGGTAAGTGGGGACGGTTCTTGACTTGCGAGTATTTACCTTTAAATTGGCAGGTAGAGAACCGCCCGAGAACCGCCAACTTTTGTCTGTTGAGGACTTTTCCCATTTGCTATTTACATTTTCTACTCTAACCTCCATTTATCCAGCCCCTTATGCCATGCATTTGCCACATGATACACTTGTAAGTCAAGAACCGTCTCCACTTGTTTCCCTCCTAAGAACCGTCCTCATTTGCTATATTGGTTAATTAACACCGTCAATTAACACCATCATTTATGGTCGCATCCACATCCAAATCCACCAAAGGAAAATGGGCAGCAACAGAATATAATTATGATTATTATAATAATCCATATCCATTCATTGCCAAACCCGCAGCCCAATCCACATCCTCCTCTTGAATCAGCCATTTAAATCACTCCTTTCTTATTTAGTTAGGGTACAGCTACATGGTTGAATATTGGTCCTGCACAGTTTCAGAAGTGCAATAAAATTACAAGTATAAGGGACAAAATCACAAATCGTAAAAACCGCCAGAAGCATGTCTATTATCTGCTGTATTTACCTCTCTTAATGTTGTATCATAGTAATATTTTATGTTAACATATATCTAATTGTTACATTATCTCATTTAAATCCCGAATCAAATCCAGTAAATGCACCCCTGTAAATGCTATACATGGCAAGATGCATATTTTTATGTTAAACTATTTATTGATGAAAATAAAACAGGAACCAGCAAAATGAGGAATTAAATTTATGAAGAAAACTATAGGAATTTTTGCACACGTAGATGCAGGAAAGACTACATTTTCAGAGCAGCTGCTTTATTATACAGGAAGCATCCGGAATATTGGAAGAGTAGACTATAAGACTTCCTGCATGGATACAAATGAGATAGAACAAAAAAGAGGCATTACTATATTTGCAGATCAAGGCATATTTACCTTTGAGGGAGATACCTATTATCTTATAGATACCCCTGGGCACGTGGATTTCTCGTCAGAAACAGAACGTGCTATTTGCGCCCTGGATTATGCAATTATGTTAATTAGCGGAAGCTCAGGAGTGCAGGCTCATACAACAACCTTGTTCCGACTTTTGAAGTCTTATAGAATTCCGACATTTTTCTTTATTAATAAAACTGATATAGATGGCTTCAATATGAAATCCATAATAGAAGATATCAAAAATAAGCTGACTGATGATATCTTGTATTTTAACTCTATTAAGGATATTTTAAAAACAGGCTATAAGGAAGCAGAAGCAACACCTGAAGCAGCACCTAATGCAACACCTGAAGCAGCACCTGATGCAGAACGTACAGCAGAGCTTGTTGCGGAATTTGCAGCGGAACGAGATGAAGAATTCATGGAAGCTTATCTCCAAGGAGATTACACTGTAGATTCTTTACAAGAGGCTATAATTGGTCTAATAAGAAAACAGGAGTGCTTCCCTGTTATGAGCGGATCCGCCTTAAAAGGGAGCGGAATTGCTACCTTCTTGGAAACGTTTTCCAAGCTTTCATCAACTTTCTACGAAGGGGCGGCTGAGAGAAAACCTTCCTTTGCGGGGAATGTCTATAAGATACGCCATGATGAGAAAGGCAATCGGCTTACATTTATAAAAGCCCTGGAAGGTAAATTGAAGGTTAAGGATGAATTTACTTTTGAGAAATCCGGAGGGACTTATGTAGAAAAAGTCAATGAGATCCGCATTTATAATGGTAAAAAGTATGATAATAAAAATGTAGTTTCTGCAGGAGAAGTATTCGCTGTAACAGGGCTAAAGACACCTGTTTGCGGGACCACTTTAGAAACGGGAAAAATAACCGTCAGGGCAGGCAAGAACTATTACTTGGTTCCTGCTCTTCAGTCAAAGATAAACATTCTGGACGAAACAGACATTACCACATGTATAGAAAAGCTTCGAATATTAGAATCAGAGGATCCAATGTTATCTGTATCTTTCCAGAAAGAATCAGGACAAATATTGGTAAGTGTAATGGGCAAAATCCAACTTGAAGTATTGGAACAATTAATTGCAACAAGGTTCGGCATATCCATTACTTTTGAAAAACCTCAGGTGCAATACCGGGAAACAATAGGGGCATCTACAGTTGGATATGGACATTTTGAACCACTTCGCCATTATGCAGAGGTCCATTTGAGGCTTGAGCCAAATCCCCGGGGAGATGGTATTATATTTGCCAGCGAATGTCATGTAGACACCTTGACTTTAAACTATCAGCGATCAATAGAGATCCATGTCTTTGAGAAACCTCACAAGGGTGTATTGACCGGTTCACCAATAACAGATGTCAGGATTGTACTGCAAAATGGACGTGCCCATCTAAAACACACCGAAGGCGGCGACTTTAGGGAAGCTGTTTACCGGGCAATCAGGCAAGGTCTTGAGAAAGCGGAATCCATATTATTAGAACCGTTTTATAGATTTGAAATCTATGCAGAAGCAGCCTATCTTGGACGGATAATGTCAGATATAGAAAGAATGAGAGGAACTTATGAATCACCTATACAGACAGGTGAAAATGTATACATTCGGGGAAGAGGACCTGTAGAGACATTCATGGAATACAGTGTTGACCTGGTTGCCTTTACAAAAGGAAATGGCAGTATTAGTTTCATGTTTGATGGTTATGATGTGTGCCAGAATGCGGATGAAGTTATTAAAAAAATTAGATATGATAAGAATAAAGATGTGGAAAATACATCGTCGTCGGTTTTCTGTGCTAAAGGGACTTCATTTATTATTCCCTGGGACAAGGCAGAAAATTATATGCATATACCACTATAATTTACACTAATTGGGGAGTGTATTTAAGTTTTGAAGAAATATATTCCAAAGGGTATTGCTATGGTACTTAGAGCCTTAAATTCAGCTACGTGATTGAGTTCCCGCTTGTAGAGGTAGACGACTTTCAGATGATTTGATTAAAGGAGGTTATCGATGAACATGCCAGAAAATATGCAAGTGAATATGCTGGTGAACATGTCAGAAAATATGCCAGCGAATATGCCAGTGAACATGCCAGCGAATATGCCAATGAACATGCCAGCGAATATGCCAATGAACACAAGAATAGGATATGCATGCCTGACTGTTGGAGTTCAACATACCGGACAGAAAAGCTGCATGCTTAAAAATGCAAGCGAAGAAAAATTGTTGGAATTAATTCACTTCAATTTGAATTCTCTTGAAAATATAATTGATTATAACATTAAGAATAACATAAAGCTTTTCAGGATTAGCTCTGACTTAATTCCATTCGGTTCGAGTTCTGTGAATAATCTTTCGTGGTGGAATATATTTGCATCTCAATTTACAAAAATTGGAGAAAAAATCAAAAATAATGGTATGAGGGTTTCTATGCACCCTGGGCAATATACTGTTTTGAACTCTCCTGATGCAGGAGTTGTAGAAAGAGCCATTAAGGATTTAAACTATCATGCCCGTGTGTTGGACAGCCTTGGTATGGGAGCAGAACATAAAATTATACTGCATATGGGAGGGGTATATAACGATAAAAAGCAGGCCATCAAGAGGTTTATAGCAAATTATTATCACCTTGATGATTCTGTGAAACAAAGGCTTGTCCTGGAAAATGACGATAAATTATATAATATATGCGATGTATTGGAGGTAGGCACTATACTGAATGTGCCGGTTATTTTCGATAACCTCCACAACAAAATAAATTCTTGTGATAATCAAAAGGATGATTTCTACTGGATCAGTGAATGCAGAAAAACATGGAATATGAAAGATGGCAAACAGAAAATTCATTATTCCCAGCAGGATCCCGCAAAGAAACCCGGATCACATTCTAACAGCATATGTATCAATGAATTTATGGATTTTTTTAAAAGTCTCAGCGCAAAAGACACAAAAGACACAAAAGACACAAAAGACACAAAAGACATGAAAGACACCAAAGACATGAAAGACATTGATATAATGCTTGAAGTAAAAGATAAAAACCTTTCAGCCATAAAATGCATTAACTGCATTTCCGTAAACAAAGGGATCAAAGCACTTGAGCTTGAATGGGCCAGGTATAAATATAAGATTCTTGAGAATTCACCATCAGGTTATGTAGAAATACGTGAATTACTTCAAAATAAAAACAGTTACCCTGCCGTTCCTTTTTATAATCTAATAGAAGATGCTTTACAGAAAGAATGCACGATTGGAAATTCCATAAATGGAGCACTGCACATTTGGGGATATTTTAAAAATACTGCATCAGAAAAAGAAAAGAACAACTTTATAAAGAGTATTGATGTATATAAACAGGGGACTACATCCATAAAGACAGTTAAAAACAGCTTGTGGAAAATGGCTGTTAAATACCAACAATTGTACCTTTTGGATTCTTATTATTTTGTGCTTTGAAAAATAATCTATGTGAGGAAAAATAATTCTAATAAGGTATTCAATATTAAGATGATCAGGTAAAAGATCATAAGGTGAAAAATGTAAATATGAGATTGACTTTTTAATTCATGTAGTATAAATTAGGGCTAAAGGGTATAGGAGTATCGGGATGAGGCTAAAATACCAAACCTCGGAATATACAAAAATTGATGCTCTTCGGCTTTTCGAGAACATGCTTTATTAGCTGTAGGATACACAGGAGGTACATAGTAGGGTTTAAATTATAGGAGGTATAGAAGGTACATAATGAAGGAATATAAAATTCTATTCGGAGTAGGCACATTTATTGCTGTAAACTTGATAATAGCGTTATTTCATTTCCTTTCAGATTTAAAATTAACAGCTGATGGCGTTATTGGAACAATTTCCCTTACGAAAGTTATATTTTCCATGCTTTTTATTTTTGGGCTGTTTGTCCTTGCTTTTATTTATGGATACCAATGTAATATAAGTGGTTTAATAGGGTTAGCTATGGTATTTGTGCTCCCATTTATTGGATTGTTAGGAGGCGTTTTTTATTTGCTGATATTCTGGTCAGCAGCACCCTATTTGCCTATATTTTACCTTTTGGAGATTAGTACCGGGTCCGATTACTATATTGGGTTCTCGGTATTAGCTACAATAACTGCTATAGCTTGGTTCCTGGGAAAGTTTATAAAAATAAAGCGTGCAAAATATACAAAGTCATCGAATTTGCAAAATGATAAATCATAAGCTAAATCTGAAGCTAAATGTTTATGTATTCGCAAATTTGGCAATATTTATATTTATGTTTTAGGTTAAGTAAAGGATTTACGATAGATTTACTATAGATTTACTATAGATTTACGGATAGATTTACGGATAGATTTACGGATAGATTTATTGATAGATTTATGGATGGCATTCACGGAGAATAAAGAATGGAATTAGTAAATATTAACCAATATATAAGAAGTGTAGAATTATGTAAAGATAAAATACCGTCCTTTTCCAGTTATCCTTTTTCTCTTCCTGCTGTTCGCAATATGAATGAATTAAAGTTACATCCAAATGTTACGTTTATAGTAGGTGAAAATGGAACGGGGAAATCAACAATTTTAGAAGCTATCGCTGTAGCATATGGTTTTAATCCTGAAGGGGGAACAAAGAATTTTAACTTCTCCTCTATGAACACACATTCAGAGCTATACAATTTTGTTAAGCTTACTAAAGGAGTTAAAAGACCTAAAGATGGTTTTTCCCTTCGGGCGGAAAGTTTATACAATGTTGCTACTAATATTGATGAACTTGACAAAGAAGGTTGGGCACCCAAAATAATTGATTCATACGGCGGACTCTCATTACATGAGCAATCTCATGGTGAGTCGTTCATGGCAATTTTTTTGAATAAATTTCATGGAAAAGGTATATATATTTTAGACGAGCCTGAGGCGGCTCTTTCACCCTCAAGGCAAATGACAATAATTGCGAGGATGCATGAGCTGGTCGGACAGGAATCCCAATTTATAATAGCTACCCATTCCCCAATATTAATGGCATATCCTAATTCCATAATATATGAAATAAAGGATAATTATAAAATTGTTAAGTATGAGGAAACAGAGCATTATCAGATCACGAGGGCTTTCATCAATAACACCCAAAAAATGCTGGATGTTTTAATAGGCTGAATTTTAACCTGCCCCCGTCGCAATGTATAGCTGCAAACAAATAAATGTGCGGATGTGCATTGCAGCGAATCAAGCTGTGCCGACGGCTATAGTGACGGAATAGAGATTTATATCAGCAAAATTCTGGTTAATAACGATGAAATGGAGATTTATATAATATGAAAATACTGTTTGTTGAAGACGATAAAATAATTGCATCGGGGCTTTGCTACTCACTCACCCAGGAGGGATATTTTGTTACCCACTGCTTGAATGTGGAGTCGGCAAAAACTCTTATAAATGAGAATAGTTATGATTTGGCAATACTTGATTTATCCCTTCCTGATGGAAGTGGTTATGATATATGTAAAATGATTAAGGCCAAAAAAGATATACCTGTTATATTTCTGACAGCAATAGATGATGAGGTTAATGTAGTTATGGGCCTGGATATGGGGGCAGATGACTATGTAACAAAGCCCTTCCGTATAAGAGAGCTTCTTTCTCGCATTAAATCTGTACTTCGCAGATATGACAAGACAGGATCATCGAAAACTTTGCTGGAGTTTGGTGATGTAAAAATTGATACTACACAAGCAAAAGTGTATAAGGAAAACCAGGAAATTATGTTAACTTCTCTTGAATACCGGCTGCTTCTGATTTTTGCAAATAATGAGGGACAAGTTCTAAGCCGTAATCAGCTTTTAGAAGGTCTGTGGGATTTTGCTGGAGATTTTGTAAATGATAACACCTTAACAGTATATATTAAACGTTTACGCGAAAAGATTGAGGATGACAGCCAAGAACCGAAAATCATAAAAACAGTTCGTGGAGTTGGGTATATGGGGCATGGGAATAAGGAGTGCGGGCATAAAGGGCGCTAGTATAAAGGATGCGAGTATAAGGAATGAAAATATAAGGGACTAACTATAATGGATGATGGTATATGGGGTGCGAGTAATATGCTGAGAAATAAAGAAATAAGAATATATATAGTGGCTTCGGTGTTAGTTGCAGCAACAGGAACTGCTGCCTGCTTTATTATTGATATCATTGCGGGAATTATAGTATTTTCAGCTCTCGTTCTAATGTTTGCTGCTTTTTTGCTGTTTACTATTTGGAGATACAAGCAGATAGAAGAACTGTCCCAATACCTTAAACGGATTGCAAACGGCGAATACTCTCTTGATGTTAGAGATAATAATGAGGGCGAGCTTAGCATATTAAAAAGTGAAATATATAAAGTGACTGTAACTTTACGTGAACAAGCTGAGCTATTGAAAAAAGACAAGCTTTTCCTTGCAGATTCAATTTCGGATATTTCGCACCAGCTTAAAACTCCAATAACATCAATGTTTGTTATGACAGAACTGATATGTGATGAAAATCTGCCACAGGATAAGCGTGTGGAGTTCACACAAAATATCAGGTCACAACTTGAAAGGCTGCAATGGCTTGTTGCATCACTGCTCAAATTATCCAAGATTGACGCGGGTACAGTTGAGTTTAGAAAGGAAAATGTTAATGTAAAAGAACTTATCAAAAAAGCTGTGGAACACCTGTTAATCCCTATGGAAATAAAGGAACAAACTCTTGAAATAAGCGGTGATGAGCGTGTCCATTTTATTGGGGATTTAAACTGGTCAGCAGAGGCTGTCACAAATATTGTAAAAAACTGTATTGAACATACACATTGCGGTGGAATAATAGGTATCAATTATGACCAGACCCCAATATATACAATAATAAAGATATCTGATAACGGTGTGGGTATACATAAGGATGATTTGCCGAATATATTTAAGCGGTTTTTCAAAGGCAAAAATGCGCATAGCGACAGTATAGGCATTGGCCTTGCCATGTCAAAGAGCATCCTGCAAAAACAAGGAGGTATTATTGAGGTTGCCAGTGAAAAAGACAAAGGCACACAATTTGTAATAAAAATTTATAAAAACATTGTATAGAAAAATGTATAAAAACAATATCGGGGGACAGTCCTGCTTATATATATATCATCGGGGACAGTCCTGTTTATATAAGAAACAGTAATCGAATGTGTACAAGCAATTTGTGACAAAATTGTCACCAAAATAGTCACCGTAAAGTCATATTAGGAAGATACACTATAGATACACTGCATGCACATTGCAAATGCACTGCAGGCACACTGCATGTACACTATAGATGCACTATTAGTAATACCTAAATTAATACTACACTACTATGCCAATTAGGAAAACGATGCCTTCTGAGATAATTTTTGATAGCATCTGGAAGATGTTGCACGGGAAAATGTCTCAATAGAAGGCCTTGTGCCCTTTCCTTAAGATGTATTTCTTATGGGTCAGCAAAAATTACCCTCGAGAAATGAGCTTTCCATTGGTAACATAACAAAGTAGTACTAAAGAGAAGTTAAACTGAAGAGGAGTGAGTTGAAATGGAAATTTTAAGAGTGGAAAATCTGTCTAAGATATATGGTAAAGGAGAAACAGCCGTCAAGGCGCTTAACAACGTTTCATTTTCTGTAAATAAAGGTGAATTTGTTGCGATTATCGGACCGTCAGGTTCTGGGAAATCAACACTTTTACATATTTTAGGTGGTGTTGATACGCCCACAAGCGGCAGAGTTTTTGTTGAGAACACTGATGTTTATGCTCTTGACGAAACAAAGCTTGCCATATTTAGACGCAGACAAATAGGTTTGATATACCAATTTTATAATTTAATACCAGTACTGAATGTAGAAGAGAATACTACCCTTCCGTTATTACTGGATGGACGCAAGGTAAATAAAAATCAGTTTAATGAAATAATCAGCACGCTTGGTTTGACAGATAGATTAAACTATTTACCTAATCAGCTTTCAGGAGGGCAGCAGCAACGCGTATCCATTGGCAGGGCATTAATCAATAATCCTGCACTTGTACTTGCCGACGAGCCTACGGGAAATCTTGACAGTAAAAATAGTGCGGATATAATAGAACTTTTAAAGCTATCGAACAAAAGATATAATCAAACATTAATAATAATTACCCATGATGAACGCATTGCCTTGCAGGCAGATCGGATTATTTCCATTGAAGATGGGCAAATTGCCAAGGATGAGGTGATTCATGCATGAATATCATGAACGCGTTGACACTTCGTCATTTGAAACTAAATAAAAAACGTACTGTTGTTACCATTATCGGTGTTATATTGTCGGTTTCCATGATAACAGCAGTGCCTACCATTATGACATCCTTGCTGAGTATGATGCAGAGAAGTGTTATTGCGGATACAGGGAATTGGCATGTGCTCTATGCGGATATATTGGGACAAAATGTTAATATAGTTATGAATGATAAAAACACTGATACAGCAGCACTTAGCAAGGATGTAGGATATGCTGTATTGAGAGGATCTAAAAACAAGAACAAACCCTATCTTTTTATAAAATCCTATGATGAGCAGGGATTCATAAATTTTGGTTTAAAGTTAATTGAAGGACGTTTCCCCCAGAGCTCAAATGAAATCGTCATATCTTCTCATGTTGCAGAAAATGGTGGTGTGGAATATAAGGTGGGCGACGTTCTCAAATTGGATATTGGCCAGCGTTATATGGTTGAAGATGAAAAGATATCTACACTTGGGCAGACTTCAGGTTTTAAGGAAGCAAGTGATGATAATAAGGGCGAAAAGTTTGCAGAGCAATTTACAAAAGAATATACTGTAACAGGAATTATAAGCAGGCCGGGATTTGAGCCTTATTGGGCACCGGGGTATACGGTGATTTCCTACCTTGAAAAAAATGAACTTACGCCAAACGACACTGTCAATGTATCGGTAGCTTGGAAAAGTATTAATAAAAAAGCAAATGAGCATGCAAATAAGCTTTTTGAAAGCATAAATACTTCTGGTAGCAGCAGTATAACCTATAATCGGCAACTTTTGCGGTACTACGGAATTATTGGTGAAGATTTATTAACAATGCTATATACCCTTGCAGCTATAGTTACACTCCTCATCATTACAGGTTCTGTGGCGCTTATATATAATTCATTTGCAATTTCAATCTCGGAGAGGAGCCGCCATCTTGGTATGCTGGCAAGTGTGGGGGCAACAAAAAAGCAAAAAAGCCGTTCTGTATTTTTTGAAGGCTTTGTTGTTGGAATAATAGGTATACCATTAGGTGTATTTTTCGGTACATTAGGAATAGGTGTTACTTTTGTTCTTGTACAGCCTTTGATAGAAGGCTTAAACAACACAGGGGTTAAATTAACACTGGTAACCTCCCCCGGCACAATTGTAGTTGCTGTGCTGCTTTCATTGCTTACTATTTTTGTATCAGCCTATGTTCCGGCAAGACGTGCATCTAAGGTATCGCCTGTTGATGCCTTGCGTCAATCACAAGACATCAAGCTTACAAGTCGAGCTGTAAAAACCTCGAGATTAACTCGTAAAATATTTGGCTTTGAAGCAGAACTGGGACTTAAGAATTTAAAACGAAACAGCCGCAGATATAAAGCTACCGTTTTTTCACTTGTTATTAGCATAGTGCTGTTTTTATCTGTCTCATCTCTGTCATTGCTTACTCGAAAATCAGTAGATATTGTATCCGGCGGTTACCCTTATGATGTAAGAGTGTTTGTGGTATCATCTGCTACAGCACAGGAGAAAAAGGACTTTTATACTGCAATAACAAAGATGGCGTATGCGGATAAAAGTGTAATTGAGCAAACTATGAATGCTGTATTCACTGCAGATGGCAAATTAATACCAGATCAAATTAAAGAAATTATTGAGCCAAATTATAAAGATATAGAGCCAAATTATAAAGATATAGAGCCAAATTATAAAGAAAATAAATCTGAGACAAATACTAATACCTTTGATATGGAAGCCGAAATAAAGTCTATTGATGAAGCAGCTCTTGAAAGGTATGCGAAAGAAATAGGAGTTGATCCTGCCCGTTTAAAAGATACGGAAAACCCCTGTGGTGTATTGGTTAACACTGTGACTATTAAAGTTGGTAATAAATATTCGAGAATGAAACACTTTAATATTGAGCAGGGTCAAAAATTGAAATTCATTCACCATATATATGACGGTAAGAGTTCCGGAGAACCTCAAAAACCGGGGGAACTTGGAGGACCTGGAGAACCTGAAGAATATGGTACCATATTAGAAATAGCAGCCCTTGCCGATAGTACACCGATTGGAGAAACAACATTTACTGATCCTTTACGGGCAGTGTTTATTGTTTCAGAAGAGGTATACGCTCATATGCAGGCGAAGCTGCCGGAAGAGTCTCATAATACAAGAGTTCTTCTGCTCATTAAGAGTTCTAATCCCAGCAAGCTGGTTAAAGGTATAGAAGAATATCAAAAACAAACATCAATTGCAAGTGTAGATATTTTTGATGTTGCAGCACTTGATAAAGCCAACAGACAGTTTGAGACTTTTATATTTGTATTCTTTTACGGCTTTGTAGCACTCATTACTGCTATTTGTGCAGCAAATATTTTTAACACAATATCAACCAGCATATCCCTTCGTAAGCGTGAATTTGCAATGTTAAAATCAGTTGGCATGACACCTGAGGGATTTAATAAAATGATAAATTATGAAAGCTTGTTTTATGGTATTAAGGCTTTGCTCTATGGTTTGCCCATTAGCTTTGGGATTATGTATTTAATTTACAGAGTTCTTAGCAATTCATTCGGGTTTGCATTTGCTATTCCCTGGAGCAGTGTTTTAGCAGCGGTGATTGTGGTGTTTGCACTTGTTGGATCAACAATGCTATATGCAAGTTCAAAGATTAAGAAAGAGAATATTATTGATGCATTGAAAACAGAAAATATATAAATGTGAATTCAGAGGACAAGTAGGGGGATAGTACTCCAGGACATATAAGGGACAGTTCTGCATAATGTATAGAATGTAATGTATAGAATGTAATGTATAGAATGTAGAACTAGAATGTAGAACTGTCCCTCTACTTCACTACTTCAGTGCTGCCCCCATACTTCACTTTATGCAGGACTGTCCCCATGCTTCATTCCGGTATATATAAGAATAGCGTCTCTTAAAAATTTTGCAGCACCGGGCTGGTTTTTGTCATAGAATGCTGTAAACCGATCATCATCTACATACATTTGAGCAATGCCTGCATGTGCTTCTTTAGTATAGCTGTCCCAGAAAAAGCTTAACCACTGGCGATGCAAGTCTGCTGCTTTTTGGGCTAAATCTCCTGCTGGGTTGCCGGTTTTAAAAGCTGTATGCAGTGTTTCAATAACCTCATTTCCAAGCCTGACAGACTCTTCATACTGTTCCTCTGACATACCTTTGATTTTTTGAATTGATTTGTTAAAAGCTTGGTCACCATATTTTTCTCGAGCTTCAATGCCATACTTTCTCTCGTTATCATCAATCATTTTTTGCTTAAAACCTTCAAATTTCTCTGTATCAGTCATTTTTACTCTCCCTTCTGCCAATGCTATAGTTTTGTCCACGTTGGCAATCAGCAAATCCAATTGTTTTCTTTTTTCAAGAAGCTTCTCCCGATGCTCCTGCAGTGCTTTATGCTTGTCAAAAGAGGGCACTGTTACGATATCTTTAATTTCGTTCAAGCTTACACCAAGTTCCCTGTAGAAAAGTATCTGCTGTAATCTGTCAACCTCTGATTGCCCATAAATACGATATCCTGAAGAATTGATTCTTGCCGGCTTAAGAATCCCGATTTCATCGTAATACCGTAATGTTCTTGTGCTGATACCAGCAATTTTCCCAAGCTTTTGCACCGTATATTCCATATGCCAACCTCCTGACAATATTAGTATAAACCCTTACGTAACGTTAATGTCAATAAGTTTTAAATAAAAAGTTCAGAATTAATTTAGCATTAGTTATAGCAGAATATAACCGGGCCGCCCCATGCTTCATTTTATACAGGACTGTCCCCGTACTTCATTTTATGCAGGACTGTCCCCTTTCTTTCAGGAACTTTTTCATTCATAAAGGAATAATCTAGTATAGATATTCTTTAAATAAATGTGGTGATATATATGTATCCTAATATATATCATAATAATAGAGTTGGAATAATTCCATATGTACTTCAGCCTAATGATAACTTATGGCTGTTAGCCCAAAGATATAATACTACCGTATATGATATTGCTGCTGCAAACCCCGGCATAGATTTTAACTTCCTGCAGGCTGGGCAGCTTATATACATTCGGCCTGGATTCGGACAGTATTCCACAGTTTCAAATATTGGTACTCCAGAGACTCCGGTTTGTGGGATTAATAAAAAAGAGTTAAATTTAATCAATTATTTGCGTATGCTTTGGGAAGAGCATGTTACCTAGACGAGATTAACTATTGTAAGTATAGTTTTTGGTTTGCCGGATGTGGACCTTGTTACCAGCAGGCTTCTCCAGAATCCAAAAGATTTTGAAGAAGCTTTAAAGCCTTTCTACGGAAACAAAATTGCCTCCAGCTTTGCCGATTTATTTACAAATCATCTTGTCATTGCTGCACAGCTTGTTAAGGCAGCCAAAGCTGGTGATAGCAATGCTGCAAAAGATGCCGAGAAAAGGTGGTATTCTAATGCAGATAAAATAGCTGCTTTTCTAGCAGGCATTAATCCTTATTGGTCTCAGGATAAATGGAAAAGAATGCTGTATGAACACTTGGCAATGACCAAATCTGAAGCAGTTTATATGCTAACTAAAAACTATGGGGCTGGCATTACCGAATATGATAAAATTGAAAAGCAAGCTCTGAAAATGGCTGATGTAATGGCTTATGGTATTATAAAGCAATTCCCGGATATATTTGCATATTAAATAAAGTTTATTTTATAGTATGAAGTTCCAAATACAGGTGCATCCAATGATATAGAACAAGCAACAAGGAAAGCAATGTCCGTATAAATGTTTTTTACAATAGTATGGAACAGGAAAAACATTTCCGTGACAATTAATTACATAGTATACACAAAATAGTTGAAATGGAACAATAAGCCGTATATAATATTGTTGATAAGTGTAATAAAATATTATAAAATAGGAGTGTAGATATGGATTATTTGTGGGTGCTAGAGCCGGAGGCGGAATATGGTACTATAGGGGACAAACTTGATACTGCAGGGAACGAGCATGATACAGTATGGAACAAACATGATAAGGGATATAAATATCTTCTGTCAGTAAAGAGGGTATTTATGCAATTGCTAAGAAGTTTTGTAGACGAGAGTTGGGTAGGTAGTATAGATGAGGATAGCATAGAGTATATAAATAAATCTTTTATACTACAAGATTTTAAGGGAAAAGAAGCTGATATAGTATATAAGCTTAAGATTGACGGAAGAGAAGTATTTTTCTATATTTTACTTGAGTTACAAAGTACTGTCGACTTTCAAATGCCATATAGATTATTACAGTACATGTTGGAAATATGGCGTACTATTTTGAAAGATACAAAGAAAGCAATAGAAAAACAGAAAGAAGCATCTAAGGATAATACAGAAAATAGATCAGAAGGTAAAATAGGAGATGAAGTTGAGAGAAAAATAGAAGTTGAAACAAAGAATGAAGTAGAGAATGACATAAATGATATAGAAAAAAATAAGGAAATGGAAATAGGGAAAGATGGAAAAGATTTCAGACTACCTGTAATAATTCCTTGCATATTATATAATGGTGAGTACAACTGGACAGCACCCAGAAGTTCCAACGATATACTAATAGCAAATGGGTTATTTGATGATTATATAATAGACTTTAATTATATACTTTTTGATGTAGTAAGATATGATGAAGAAGAATTACTAAGGCTTGGAAATTTAGTAGGTGCAGTATTTTACATAGACCAAAAGCAACAATATGATGAGATTATTGAAAGGCTAAAAAACCTTGTAGATCAGTTAAAAGACTTAAGAGAAGAGGACTTTGAACTATTTAAAATATGGCTTAAAAATGTAGTAACACGTGGTATGCCAAAAGAAGAAGCCAAGGAAATAGAAAAAATAATCGAAAGTAATAAGGAGGCTGATAGTATGGTTTATAATATGGAGATAGCAATACGTAACAAAATGAAAGAAGTGGAACTTAAAGGAAAACAAGAAGGGAAATTAGATGTCGCAAAAAACTTATTTGATGCGGGAATGGATATAGAGCAAATAGGCATAGTTACCAATATTCCTGTAGATGAATTACAAAAACTTATTGTAAAATAAGAGAGCAGTTCCTTTATCCTGTTCCCAATAAATAGAAAAAGTAGGTATAATGCCCGATTTTAGGGGGCGCATACCTGTTTTTTTTTACCTATATTTTGCTTCGCGTTTATTTCATGTATATTAACTGCTTTCTGCTGTTAAAAAAGCCCCTATATGAAAGGTAACAGGCAATAAAAGAAGATATAGAGGTAGTAGAGAGCAGCATAAACGTAACCATTATTTGATATTTTATTGCTTCCAGCGGCGGTGTACCTGCAAGGATCAGCCCTGTCATCATACCTGGAAGAGATACGATGCCTAATGTTTTTGCAGAGTCAATCGTTGGCAGCATACCTGTTTTTATAGAGTTCCGAATTATTTCGATAGAGGAAGGCAATATATCTGCTCCTAATGAAAGCTTTGTTTCAACTTCTTCACGTTTGTCTTTAAAATCTGAAGTCATCTGTTTATAGCACAATCCCAATGCAACCATTGAATTACTGATAATCATACCACTGACAGGAATAATTTGATAAGGCTCATATTGTACTGCTTTTGACAAAATAAGAATCGTTAAAGTAACTAAAGTTCCTGTTAAAATGGACAAAAAGGATATTAAAAGTCCATTTTTGATAGCCTTTCCTCTTTTTGCAGCGTTATATGCAGCGTTGAAGGTCATAAAAAGCAGCAATAGAGTTGTAAAAACAGGATTTTTATAACCAAAAACATATTCAAGAATATATCCCACAGCAATAAGCTGAATTACAGCTCTGACAACGCTAATAATAGTTTCCTTCTCAAGTTTAAGTTTTTGCCAGTAGGAGAAGAAAAGTGACACCATTACAAGAGTAGAAACAATAAGCAATGATGTGATATTTATTGTATTTGAACCATTCATTTTAGCTCCATTCCTTCCTTTTCTGCTAATACCTGCTTCAAACTAATACATCCAATGATTTAATTTCGCCAGCCTCAATAGTTAATAACTTGTTGGCATGTTTTCTGCTTTGTTCAGGGTTATGTGTTATCCAAAGCACTGTCATGCCTTCCCTGTTTAATGAAACAATTACATTTTCAACAATTTCAGTATTGTTCACATCAAGTGCAGAGGTGATTTCATCCAAAAGCAGTATTTCAGGTTTGAAAAGCAAACTTCTAATCAGTGCCAGCCTTTGCTTTTCTCCCCCTGAAAGACTTTTTACATCTTCATTTAGAAAATCCGCTGACATATGAAATATTGAAAATAGTTCGTTTATTTTTTTAATGTCAGGTTTCATATTCCTTATAGAAAAAGGGAAATTTATATTATCCAATACTGTATTGCCAAAAAGATAAGGCGTTTGGAAGCAATACACTATACTTTTCCTCAATTCAGTAGGACTGTATTCTGTAATATTTTTGTCCTTAAAGGTTATATTACCTCTGGTAGGACTTATCAAATGGCTGCAAAGCTTAAAAAATGTACTTTTACCACTGCCCGATGGACCAACTACTGAAATAAAATCCCCTGACTCAATGTCTACACATATATTTTTAAGAATGGTTTTACCATCATTATCAAAGTACACATTTTCAAATTGTAGTAATGACAAACCAACACCTCCGGAAGTATTGATAAAGCTATTTGAAAACAATCTGTCTTCTTCTGTATGCTTTTCTACAGCTATTTCATATTTTCAAGTTATCTGAATATCATAATATCATAAGATGTGAGCTATGAGCTGTGACATCCAAATTATATTAATAATAATACTTTTAGTTATTAACATCAATATGCTATTTCTCTCAAAAGTTAATAAAATGAGAAACTTATCTGGACTTTTTGCAGCAATTTCCATTTTGGGTGCATAATTGGCCTTAAATCAATGCAACTCAATATCATGTTGACGGTGAATGAGTTCTTAGACTAAAATTATCTTATAAATGGTATAATAATAGATATTAATAATTTATTATAAAACAAAGAAATAGTGGAATGGTGGGATGGTGGTTAATTATGATTACAACTAATAATGATTGGGACGAATTGCTTAAGGATGAATTTCAAAAGGAATATTTCATAGAATTAAAGCAGTTTCTTATAAAAGAATATAGTACATAGATCATATACCC
>DAOSDD010000079.1:0-17481 GCA_035362115.1 Clostridiales bacterium
CTAAAAACACAACACAAACTGCACATTAAGGGATATAACAACCCCTCCTGAATATGTGAATGACTTTATCTAAAGTTTTCGTATGCTTATGCTGATTTGGTGAAATCTTTGCATTGTTAATAATATCTTATACTCATTACCAACTTTAGTCATTTTACAAAAAAGAAAAAACCGTCAATCAAGGAATTTATATCTCGATTGACGGTCAACTACCAATACTATGTTTATATATATGTTTCAACATCCGATTTTAATATAATTGAACGATAATGTTCTTAAACTACAGCATGGGCTGAGGCTACTTCCTCTTCAGTAAACCCTGGTAATATATGAATGTCATCAGCGTTCTTATCTTCATCATCTACACCAACAACTGCTTGATCATGTGTTGTATTACCAAACAACCTGTAAACCATATCGCTTCGTACATAGGTAAGAGAACCAACTATCCATTAAGAGGCCTTCAGATAGCCGAACTCACCATTGTCGAATTTGACAGCGATAAAGCTGCAATTTCCGATTATTACTTCAATAAGGAGATAAGGTTGAATGTGTTCATGACCGGCAGCATGATTACAGAAACCGTGGCCATCATCTTGATCATGATATCCTGATTGGGGCCAACAACATCCTTATATCCATCTCCAACAGTATCACCGATAATGCCGGCATTATGAATCTCATTATAGCGTTTTTCACCATATTCCTTAATTAAATCAGCCTTTAGAGACTTAATATATTTTTTCGCATTATCCCATGTACCGCCACTATTTGCTGTTGAAGTTGCCATTACAACTGCATCTAAGATTGTTCCAAGCAAAAATCCGCCTACAAACAAAGGTCCGAATATAAAGCCGCCAATGATTGGAGATAGAAGAGAAACAAGCACAGGCTTTTTCATCTCGGCAATAGCACTTTTCGTACAGATATCAATGCAACGATTGGAGTCCGGCTTCACCTCTCCAGCCAAAATGAGTGGATTCTCACGCATTTGTCTGCGTACCTCATCTACCATCTGCTCGGCATTGTGGCATACTGCGTTAAGCATTACCCCTGAAAGCCAGTGCATAACACCAACACCCATAAAGGCACCACCCAAGGCAAGGTAGTTAAGTATATTGAGTTCACCGCCGCTAGCTCCACTATTTGCAAAGGACATCATCATAGCCAGAGCTGCAAGCACACCGGAACCGATTGCAAAGCCCTTGCCTATAGCTGCCGTAGTGTTACCCTGAGAGTCGAGACTATCGGTGATGTTGCGTACGTCTTCATCCAATTGAGACATTTCTGCAATACCACCGGCATTGTCAGAAATCGGACCGTAAGTATCCACTGTAACCGTTGCTACAACAAAGGAAAGCATGCCTACTGCCGCAATGGCAGAACCATATAGTCCTGAAAAGAGACTTGAAATAATGATAGCACAGCCCAGGACGATGCAGGCAGGCAAACAACTACGCCAACCGGTACTCGTACCGCCGATGATGACTAACGCCGGACCCTCTTTGGCCAGATGGGCTACATTCTTTGTTTCTTTATATTGTTCGCTTGTGTAGCGCTCAGCCAACATACCTAGTGCGATACCTGCGATAATTCCGGTTATAGCACTTAGCCAGGGAGAAATCCATCCGAACCGGAAGTCAACGCCTGTATGATCCTGACCGCTAAAGAAAAGATAGCTTAGTACAAAGGTGGCGGCAGCGATTATTGCTGCAGAACTCCACAAAGAGATGTTCAATTCTCTGCTAAGCTTATTGCTTGGTTTTCTAATCAATACATAGGCAATGCCTAAAACGCAGGCAAGAAGACCAATACCCATGAAAGCAAGCGGATATTGCATCATGCGGACGATAAGTTCTGTACTGATAGGTTTAGAGGAATTAATGGCTGCGGTATGAATTGCAGTCGGCAGAACAGATGACGACACTACCGCACCAATGGTGCTTTCCAGAAGATCCGAACCATTACCATTCACATCGCCGACGTTATCTCCAACACAGTCTGCGATGACTGCCGGGTTTCGCGGATCGTCTTCCGGAAGCCCCAACTCAGTCTTGCCCACAAGATCAGCACCCATGTCTGCACCCTTAGTATAGATTCCGCCGCCAAGACGATTAAACACTGCGATTGAAGAACAACCCAGGGAATAGCATGCTAGCACCTGAGGGAAAAGCACAAATTTCAGACCAACCCAACTGGTCGTTTCAACAAGGTTTTCCGGATTGGCATACTGAAACAGCATACCCACAATTAAGTACACCATCAACAGCCCAAACATGGCAAACCCGCCAACTGACAAACCCATTACAGATCCGCCGCGAAATGCAACGTTTAGTGCCTTTCCCAAGGCTGATGGGTCTTTTCTTTCTACACCAAGACGGGCTTCGTTGGCAACACGCTCGTTATATATAACTGCAGCTTTCATGCCAACCAAACCGGCAAAAGAGCTCATGGCTGCGCCAACCAAGAACGCCAACCCTGCCCAATGCGTAAAGAACACACCAAATAATACTGCAATACCGAATATTATTGGAATACTAATAGAAAACTCTCTCTTCAAAAATGCATCTGCGCCTTCTCTGATCGATTTCGCGATATCCTGCATTATTGGAGTACCTTGTGCCATCTTTGTTCCTTTACGGAAATTATAATATGCAAAGATAAGAGAGAAAATAGAACCTAACCCTACAAGATAGACCATGATTGATAACATTAACTGAATACCCCCTAAATATCGACAATATTTTTTCCTTTAAAAATCATTATACCAGCAGCTTAAACGGAAAGCAATATATATCCTTTTTAAGTTTTCTGAGTTTTCTGCCATCCCCGTTGCATTTTGTGCCGGGCACAAAACACAACACCTGCATATCTACTAACTTTAATACAATGAGGTACTATTTCCCAACATTGAACCTGGACACTTTTCAGATGACAGGGTTGCTGATACCTTTAAACAGATAATATCATTATGATATATCTTAATACCCTAATAAGATATCCTAATGCACCATTGTCTAGAACTACAGAAACAATTAAAATATAAAATAGTAAGGGTAAAAAGATATTTTTTGCATATCTCTGAAAATAGTAGATAAAAAGCGGGAGTGAGCATAATGGCGGTTCAAACAGTATTAGGAGCAATAGAGAGTAGTGAACTGGGTATCATTTCTCCACATGAACACGTATTCATTGATCTCAGGGGTTTTTTTACAGAGGGTTATATAAAAGGGTGTGTAGCAACATCAACGGACTCGGTAACTATCGAAAAACTAGGAATTCTTAATAGAGATCCGTATGCTATCAAGGACAATTTAATTATAGATGATATGGAAATACAAATAAAGGAACTCCTTCGTTTTAAGCAGGCAGGAGGATCCACTGTTGTAGATGCTACTACTTTGGGAATAGGACGTGATCCAATAGCATTAAAAAAAATAGCTATTGCAACTGGACTTAATATTGTAATAGGGACAGGGTTTTATGTTGGGACAACGCATAGTAAAGAACTTCTTCAGATGGAGATTAATGAAATTGCTAATATTATGCAAAGTGAAATTGAAATAGGTATTGATGGAACCGATATTAGGGCAGGTGTTATCGGTGAAATAGGTATAAGTGAAGTATTTAGCGATTCAGAGATTAGAGTTTTAAAAGCTTCTGCAATCGCACAGAAAACAAGCGGTTTGGGCATTCTTGTTCATATCAATCCGTGGACTACAAATGGAATAAAGGCTTCAAAAATCCTTTTGGATGATGGTATTAAACCTGAAAAAATTGCTATTTGCCATGTAGATGTAGAAAATAATAAAGAGTATATCATGGAATTACTGAGGGCGGGGATATTTATTGAATTCGATAACTTCGGTAAGGAATATTATGTCCAACGACAAGTACGGCGATCTGGATATGGACTATTTGCAAAGGATACAGAACGTGTAACCCTATTGAAGCAGTTAATTGACAAGGGATATATTAATCAGATCCTTCTTAGCTGTGATGTTTGCTTAAAAACTTTACTTGTTAGATATGGTGGTTGGGGGTATGCTCATATCCTTGAAAATATAGTAGAAATGATGGAAGACGAAGGAATAAGTCATGCAATGCTAGATATAATGTTACGAGAAAACCCTGCTAGATTTCTAGATTCTCAGACATAAAAATATTGTTTTAAATATTATTTAAATATATTACAGGGGGTATCAAAATGCCACATGAAATACCAGTTAGTGAATTTAGGCAAAGAATTATAAACCTTCAGACAAATATGCAAAGTGAAGGATATGACCTTTTACTGGCATACGGGAATGAAGCAGAGCCGCAGTTTGTAAGATATTTATGTGATTATTGGCCTTCGTTTGAGACGGCGGGAGTTTTAATACCTGCGCAGGGTGATCCCTTGCTGCTGATAGGCCCTGAAAGTTTAACATATGCATCAGACCGTTCAAAGGTAGAAAAAATTCGTTTACTCAAAGCATTTAGGGAATCCTCAGAGCCAGAATATCCCGGTAAAAAACTGGATACCTTTAGCACAGTTATAAATGAGTGCATAAAGGGTGGTGAATTAAAGAAATTTGGTGTCGCTGGGCTTAGTCTAATGACAGTAGGTACTTACTTTGACCTTGCTGAAACATTAAAAGATTATGGCAATTTAGAAATTACAAAAGCGGATTCACTTATTACTAATCTAAGAATGATAAAAAGTGAAAATGAACTTGCATGTATGCGTGAAGCAGCTAATATTACAAGAAAAACTTTTGACTATGTACTAAACAATATTAAACCTGGAATGACTGAAAATCAGGTTATAGGCCTTGCACTTGGAAAAATGCATCAACTAGGGGCAGATAGGGAGTCTTACCCAATGTGGGCTTTGACCGGTAAAGGGAGCAACCAGGCTATAAGTCGGGCACGCCATAGTGTTATCCAGTCTGGAGATATGATGCAAATCCAGGTGGGTGCACGAGTTGGAGGGTATGCTTCTTCCATAGGCCGCCCAGTTGTATTTGGGAAAGCAACTCCAGAGCAGCATGAGTTGATAATGGCTGGATATACTGCCTATAAAGCAGTTATTGATAAATTAAAAGCAAATATACCCGCATATGAGGTAGCTTTGCATCATGAAAAAACAGTAAAAGATATAGGATATGGGGATTGGCTCCTTTATGGACCTTGCCATGGTAATGGACTCATGGAGGGAGAACCTCCTTGGATAGAAACTAATGCAAAATGGTTACTTCAAGAAAATATGACGTTTTGCGTAGATATATTCTTAGGAAGCAATATAACACAAACTGGATTACGGATTGAAGACGTTGTCCGTATCACATCCAGTGGGGTTGAACAACTTACAAATTATCCATGCGAGTTGTTTGAATTATAGGAAAATTTATTGTTATATAGAAAATATAAGATAGCTAATAAAGGAGTGAAATAAAATTGTCTACAATAAAAGATAAACTTTGGATATGGGGTCAAACACCAGGAACTCATCATGGTGAAACAAATCCGTACAAACTGCCAGGTCAAAATAGAATGACGTCATTAGAAGGTGCATATTATCTTGGGGTACCTAATTGTTGCCGGGTAGTTTCACTTGGTCTTCCTAATCCGCCATTTGATCAGGAAGCAATGGTCCTCGATACACTTGATAGGGTCATCTGGTCGATAATAGGCTGCAATGCTTCAAAACGGAGTAATGATATGGAGGAAGTTATAAAAATTGCAAAAAAACATCCTAATGTAATAGGTGGAATAGTGGATGATTTTATGAGAAAGTCACGTCTAGAAGAATATCCACCACATGCAATCAGGGGTTTACGTGAACGTTTGACTGAGGAAGTTGGCCGTAAGATGGAGTTGTGGACAGTCATATATACTCATGAATTTGACCTTTCTATTAAAGAACATCTAGCTGAATTTGATGTAGCAACAATGTGGACATGGTGGGCAAAGAATATTGTTGATCTCGATAAAAATTTAGTAAAATTAAGAAGTCTATTTGGTGCAGAAAAACCTATTCTAGCAGGTTGCTATATGTGGGATTATGGAGGACAAAACCCAATGCCTATAGATTTAATGAAATATCAACTTGATAAATATTATGCATGGCTTAAGTCTAAGGAAATTGATGGTATTATTTTTTGTTCTAACTGCATAGCTGATCTAGGCCTTGAAGCTGTGGATATCACTCGTGAATGGATTGAAAAAGTCGGAGGGGAGCTACTTTAAGATAGAGAATAGATATATTATGTCTATAATTTTGAGAGGGTGCTAATATTTATATGACAGGATAAACAACCCTGGAGAGTAAAATTTAGTGTAATATTCTTTACTCTTCAGGGTTGACTTTTATTTAGGTCTATGCCATGAAGTAAACTTTTTGCTTTTAAGGAGATTTTCAACACGCCTTACTTATCCTGGATGTGTAAGTTTTGGCAATTTATGCTAGTTAACTTATTTCTATAATCTCCAGGAGTTACACCCATCATTTTTTTAAATATTTTGTAAAAAAATTTAATATCGTTAAACCCGCAGCATTTAGCAATTTCAACTACTTTTTTATCTGTAGTTCTTAGTAGTAAACAAGCTTGCTCAATACGCATTTTCTGTAACAATATACTCACTGGTAAGCCTGTGACATTTTTACATGTTTTACTAATATAATCCTTATGTAGATACATTTCATTAGATAGATTTTCTAGTGTTATATTTTTTTGATAATACATTTGTAAATATTTCAACACAGTATTAACTATATGAACCTTTTGGTATGAAATATTGCTTTCGGAAACGTTCCCTAACGTTCGAGTTATTTTGAGTATTAGCTCTATAACATAAGCTCTAGCTAAATCAACATAGCCTTTTTGCTTAGAATTGTATTCAAGATATATCTTATTAAACAATATTCCTAATAAATCGTAGTTATTTGCTGAAAACTGTAAATGATAGACTGGTTTTTGTTCATTAACGCAAAAATCATGAAAAAGAAAAGAGGATTGCAAAGATTCAAAGCCTTGACAACCCACCATAGAAGGGTCGAGAAAATCTGGCGTAAACATTAAATCATAGGCTAAAAAATTTTCCTCAGTGTTGCTATCAGCACAGAAGGCATGGGGCGTATCATAGTTAATTACAAATAAATCACCTTTATTAACTGTATACAAATCATTTCCAACAATATGGGTTCCCCGACCCGAAATAATATAAACTATTTCAATAAATTTATGTTTATGCATTATGCCTATATAGGCAGGAAATTCTGTAGAAATATGTATGTGGATGTTCCTATCTCGTTTAAAAAAGTCTTTACCAGCAAAAATAGGTATTGCAGAATTTGTATTTATTTGTGCGCTATACATTATTAGAACAGCCCCTTTATTAATAAATTATTTTAATTGCTACTGGCTGTAACAATCGAATATCTTTTTTTGTATATTGCAGGCGTTAAACCAGTCGTTTTCCTAAAAACTCCAATGAAGTATGAAGTATTCATAAATCCCACGTGCCTGCTTATTTCAGCTACACTCAAATCATGTTCTACTAACATTTTACGTGCAAGATTAATACGAACATATGTTAAGTATTCTTTGTAGGGCATGCCTGTTATCTCATTTATTATACGTGAAATTTGCTTCCCAGATAAATTAAATTTATCCGAAAGGAAAAGCAGATCCATATTGTAATCTCCGCAATTATTATTAATATATTCGACAATTTCAAGCCTTGCACTCTTTTCCTTTTCTTCTATATTAAATCTAATACGAGTGCATATATCAATAATCAGTTTAGTAGTTTCTGCCAAAAAACTATCTGCATCCTTTAAAAACATAAGTGTTCCTATTATTTCTTGGGGTATACTTATCCTGTAATTACTAGAAACTCGTATTAACATGCTTACTACGTCAGAAAAAATACAGTGTTGAATAATCGGTGAAAGGGGGCTATCTTTAACATCTCTTATAAATTGTTCGAAAATATTAATTGTCTCAATAGAATCCCCATTCTCTAACCCTACAGTCATTTGATGCAAATATGAATCATTATAAAGAAAACTATTTGCTATATCCCTTTGTCCAAACTGTTGGGGGAAGTCGTCACATCTTTGCTTGAAAATTGCATCCATAATTGATTCCTGAATTCTTTTAATATCATCGCATATTAACCCCACACTGATTTTTAAATTAATTTTTTCTACTTCCCCGATGGCTTCAATAAATCCCTTTATTTTCTTGGTTTGTGTTTTTTCACTTATAATTGTAAGTACTGAAAAACTATATAAATGCTTAAATTTGACGGCATAAAGTATCATAGTGTCATCAGATAAATTTTCTATCGTAGTCATTAGATGATCCATTTTGTATGCCTTTTCTGGATCAACCTGAATCACGAATGTGTTATAATAAGGGCATGCAAAAGGTATATCTAGATATCTCATAGATTCGGATATGTTTTCATCAATTTCTCCGCTCAATAAAAGCTGTATAAATTGTCGGAGAATAATCTTACGTTGGTTTTCTAATCTTGTCATTTCCTCAGCAAGCTTATTGCTTGTCAGCATACTTTTCTCGAAAGCAGAATTTAACATTAACGAAATCTGAGTTATTTCATTTTTGTTTTTCAACTCCATATTGAAAAATGGTTCATATTGGTTTACTAATCTTTTAATAGGACGATAACTATAGTAGGCTACAAGGGCTGCGAAAATAATCATTATAGCTGTTATGGCAATGATCAATGCTTTGCTGAAAGTTACATACTTGCCTAAACGATCATAAATACCAAATTCGGGAACTTTAAGTGCTAATGTAAAATTACTGCTATATGAGTTTAACTTTATATATTTTGTTTCATTTGACTTTGAGCTTGTTTGAGAGACATTGGAAGGTTTGAGTAATTCAAGAGTGTTGGAAGATATAATAAGCAGATTATCATAATAAATATGTATGTCACCATTGAAGGTGCCTATAGTTTCTTTTATACGCTTAAGTACGTTTGCTTTTTGTACTACAAAGCATAGTGTAGCATCTCCTACTAGATTCATTTTTTCTGTTAGGTAGATAGGAAATGCTAATAGAAATACATTTTCATTTTCCACAGGGCAAATTACCGTAAACTCACTTACGGAATTTAATTTATCATAAATTCCTTGATAATCTGTTATATTAACAATATGTTGCATATAATGTTGAAACGTATTGGTCGTGGAAGGACCATATACTGAATTGCTATCATGGTAGAGCAAAAAGTATTCTTGTGATACAGGAATGTAATTTTTGTAAAGTACGAAATCCTTAAGTAAAATAATATCTTTGTACTTGTTAACTTCTAGCTGGCTGGGCTTGTAATAAATAGTATTTTGAATTTTATACGCAATTTCCATCATAAGTTTTTGTTGATTTTCTAAATATTCGGTCGCAAGTTCTAGTTTGTTTATCTGTTCCCGTGTTGCGGCTTCGTTAAGTTCGTTAACTGATATTCTAAAGAAAACTAGCCCAATCAATATACAGGAGACTAGTGCTATGCTTGCATAAGACATAATATATTGTGATTTTGTACCTATAAGTTTCATCACCCCTACTAAACCCTCCTTCAGACATTTATATCTTATCCGGTCTTCCAGTTTTCACCTATTCATCTGCATATCCTCTATCTCTCAACTAGTACTTATCTACAAAACTTATCTGCTAAGATCTCCGCTATTTCTTCAATTACAACTATCCGCAAGGGCATTCATTTTCCCCAAAATATCCGCAAACCCTGCATAAAGCATTTTCATAGAAATACCTCCTTTGAGTTTGTGACAATAACATTGTATAGGATATAGGGTTGCGATTCAAGCTGTTATTTTTCTCCACTTTATTTCCGGACTCGCGAACCCGAAAAAATGTCAAAACTGACTATACTTATGCGCAGTCTTTAGTTACATAGTCTTTACTCCCACAATAATTACAATATTTGTAAAAGGTCTTAACAACAATTAGGGTCTTAATTATAAAGTTTTAAATCCTCAGATTCTCTATCTTTTTCCGTGATGACAGTTATCTCTTTACCATTGGATGCAAATAATAATATACCATCTAGTCCTGTTATATATATATTGCTACATACTTTTTTAATCCTAGAATATACAGAAAAAGGTGGTGTAGAGCACTGAGGAATCCATGCCATTTTTGGCGAAAAGGCTTTTAAAAACACACTAGATGATGAAGAGTGATACCCGTGGTGGGCTACTTGTAATAGATCCACCTCAAATTGCTCCCCGTACTTCTCTGCTAATCGAAACTCTGTCATGGTTTGGATATCGCCAGTAAATAGGAAAATATGATCTCCATAGGTTATTTTTAAAACCAAAGAAAGTTCGTTGTTTAAGTGCTGTATCAAGTAATCGTTATCAGAAAACTCAACATCATCCCTGTTTTCAGGATTAAGTACTTCCACTTTTACACCCTCACCTAGGAAAAAAGAGTCCTCTTCCTTTAACACATGAAGTTGCATATTTCTTTTTTGCAGTGCTTCTAGCAATGAGCTAGAAGATCCATACCTAGGGTCTGTATATTTTGTTGTCATCACCTTACCTACAGGCATTGTTTCTAGAGCATATGGAATGCCTCCCACGTGATCTGAGTGCATATGAGTAGCTACAATATAATCTAATTTTGTAACTCCTATTTTTTTTATGTCCTCCATAATACTGGGGAAATCCGATTTATAACCAGCATCAATCAACATTGTAGTACCGTCAGGGGCAATAAGTAAAGAGCAATCACCTGTAATTATATTTCCATCCTTTTCCTCATGTTTTACATTAAATGCTCTGATTGTAAACTGTTCTGCATATTTATTCGGATCTAAAACCTCCGATAGTCTTGATGTTGGTAAGGTTCCATTGTTTTCCAGTGTTTCTGGTGTATCAGGGCTTTTGTCCTGTGTTTTTTTCTGTATAGATTGTAATCCCTCTGAAGAATTTGTACAACTAACAAGTAATGAAACAATACAATAAACGGTTAAGACTAAGATTACAAATTTTTTGCAATTATATTTAAACATCCTACACCTCCGAACTATCTTTAGCTATTTGTCGAATTTAATAAATAGTTTCCAATATTAATAGCATGAATAGCAATCTCATCTACCAATTCATCAGGTAGTCTTTGAACATGACCTTGAATTTCATAGGTAAAATTCCCATCATACTTGATCTCTATAAGGGTCTTCATAATACTATCCCACTTTATATTGCCATAGAATGGGATCAAATGCTCATCATCTTTATTATGATTATCGTTAATATGCAAAGCCTTTAGACGGCTACCTATAACTTTCAGACTAATAGTCTGTTCATAATACATTAAATTCGCATGACCTGTGTCCCAACAAACCCCTACGTTTTCGCTATTAAAATAATCGACTAGATCACATAATTCTTCAGGATCTGATCCATATCTTCTTACTATTTTATGATTTGGAAGATCTGCCATATTTTCTATGGCTATTCCAACATTCTGCTTTTCAGCAAATTCTATCCATGGTGCAAAGTATTCTATATTCCGCTGTTTTGAAATGCTCTGGCTGCAATTAGAATCAACGGCAGTACCAGGATGCATCACTGCCCATTTTACTCCAAGCATTCCAGATGCCATAATACTACGCCTTACCATTTCTTCCATCCACTCCCCGTTCGGATTCTCGAAACAAAATGGTTCCAGCGCACCATAGAATGGTATATGTGATTGAGTATATTCAAGAGACAATTCCTCTTTTATTTCATTCATTTTATTTACTGTTTCTTCCCAATTATTATTTCTTAAAAAACCAAAATCTCCTTTATAAGGGCAAAAATTAATATCAATTACATCAAATCCAGCTTTGTAACATCGGGTTATCCTATCAAGTATGGATAATAGCTCTCCATTTTTCATCACTGAAGAAAACAGGTTAGTAGATGTTGATAATTTCATAATCATTAGTTCCTCCTTAAAAAATCAAAGTTTTATTGTTATAGGCTACTTAAATTTCTTTATTATTATAATTTTTTTAACCTTTTAAAGAACCTATCATAACGCCTTTTACAAAATGCTTCTGAACAAATGGGTAGGCAACGAGTAAAGGAGCAGATGCTATAATAATCAAAGAGTACTTCATAGCTTCTGCCATATAAGCCTGGCGCGCTACCTTAGCAACATATTCATCATCTACAAACTGTGTGGAGACCGTATCAATTGCATCCAAAGTGCTTTTATTCTGTATTAAAATCGATCTTAAAACCATTTGTAGGGGATAATAATCACTTTTTGATACATATATTAGGGCAGTGTAGTAATCATTCCAACGCCCAACCCCATAGAATAATGTAATAACAGCTATAATCGGTGCAGAAAGGGGCAGAGCAATTTGGAAAAACTGACGAAAATCTGAAGCCCCATCAATATAAGCTGCTTCATATAGTTCATCTGGTATAGTTGTCTGATAGAAGATTCTTGTAACTATCGTATTATATATACTAATGCCACCTAGTAAAGGGATAGTATACGGCTTATTGAGAAGGTTAAGATCCCTCACAAGTAAATATGTTGGTATAAGTCCGCCACCAAAATACATTGTAAATAAAAAGTACCAAGAAATAAAAGAGCGTCCAGGTAATTTCTTCTTACTCAATGAATATGCCGTAGGGATTGTAAGCAGAAGATTTAATCCAGTACCCACTAGGGTATAAAAAATAGTATTCATATACCCTAACCATATTTCTTTATGTTTGAAAGTATATTTATACGCATCAAAGGAAAGCCCTTTAATCCAGAATGTAACTTTTCCATTTGCTACAGCATAAGGATCGGATAGAGATGCTATAATTACAAAATAAAGTGGGTAAACCATTACTATGATGATTAAGGCTACAAAAGTAATATTTATGCTGTCAAATATAATATCCGAGCTTGTCTTTTTCATCTTAATCCTCCAAATTTTATTAATAATCTTTACAAGTATAATTGTTCTGTTAAACTCCCCAAAACTACATCACCATAAGCTAATGGAAGAAGCTTTTTTGACTATAAGATTAACTATAATTAAAAGAGATAAATTTATAGCAGTATTAAAAAGTCCTATTGCAGCGGAATAACTAAATTGACCGCTAATAAGACCTACTTGGTATACATATGTGGATATAACCTGGGATACCGATAGGTTTAACGGATTTTGGAGCAAGTATATTTTATGGAACCCAACAGATAATATACTTCCAAAGTTCATAATTAGCAAAATCATCACTGTAGGCATAATATGCGGAATATTAATATGTCTAATGATATGGAAACGATTAGCACCATCTATGCGTGCAGCTTCCACTAGCTCTTGCTGAATACCTGCCAGCGTAGCTATATAGATAATAGTTCCCCAACCAATTCCCTGCCATACACCTGACCACACGTAAATACTCCGAAAACATTGAGGTTTTGACATAAAGGGTATGGCTGTACCACCAAGGGCTTTAATTAATGTATTTACAATACCACTGTTACGGTCTAAAAAGATATGTATCATACCACATAACACAACAGTAGATATGAAATGGGGAGCGTAAGTAATCATTTGAACAAAGCGTTTAAATTTTGCTTTCTGCAATTCATTGATTGAAAGAGCAAGAATTATGGAGCAAGGGAATGTACTTATGCTATATATACTAATACTCATCGTATTCTTTATATAGAGCCAAAAGTTTGGAAAAGTAACAAAGCGTTTAAAGTTTTTAAACCCAACCCATTTGCTCCCCCATATACCAATGCTTGTGCGGTAATCTTTAAAAGCGATTTGTACTCCATACATAGGTATATAGGAAAATATGAATACATATATAATAGCTGGTAGCAATAGTGCATACAATTGCCAGTATGATAATATTACTTTCAAATTATTTGAAAACTTGCCTTGTATATTTCTCATGATTTATCCTCTTCATTTCTTTCATCAATTTTAATAAACTTTTGGTATGCCCTAGATATAGTAATCAAGAAAATTCGTTTCGCTCATGAGTTAAAACAATGAGACGAATTTTCTTGTTCGCTAGGGGGGACTACTCCCCCCTTCGACGGATGTTAGGATCCTAGTGCATCCTGAGCACCAAAGCGTTTTGCGAAGCAAAATCGCCTGCTCGCTCTACAATGCCCATCTACCCTCCAAATCGGAAAGGGGAATCCCCTTTCCAAGCCCCAGTATAGTAATTTTCTAGGAGATTTATAAATTACTATACTCTAAAAAATATGATGAAGGGCTATAAATATGGCATTCCAAAATATTATTATTTCAAGTTTCTTACTAGGCTACTTAAATGACTATTTCTTTGTTTGTTTTATTTTTGTTTTTCGAGATATGATTGGTACTCATCAATATAGTACTGCTCATATTCATCCATTCCCAGAGATTTCAATTCCTTAAGGTATTGTTCAAATTCGTTAAGTGAACGTGTGCCAGTTATAAATAATGCAACTTGCTCTGTAACATAAGGCCCGATTACGGCGCTATACTCAGCAAGCATTTCCAAATCTTCCTCACTCCTATAAACAATTGGAGGATATGCAGGTTTGGCATAAGGGTAGAACATTTTAACTCTGCCATAAGTATTCCAGTTACCACCCTGGTTTAAATCTAAAGTTGATATGTCGAGACCTTTTTTATATTCTTTACCAGCATATTTCGCCATTTTTTCGCCTCTCCACGAATGCAATCCAAATTGCAAGCTATATGGCATTAGAATGTTGGAAATATAATTATAAGCACTTGGCTCATCAGGATAATATTCGCTGTTTGCTGATTCATCCCAAATCCAACCTTTAAAGCCAAGTGTTTCTTCAGTACCATCCATTGCGCCATTCCACATGAAGAAACAATTATCACCATAATATAAATCAATGAATCTTGCACAAACTTCAGGATATTTAGTATTAGCAGATATTGCTATTCCTTGCATATCATATTTACTAGTTTGAGGCACTTGTGGGGTATCATTCCATTTACTAGTTAAAGGTTTTATGTAAAACCATTCCTGATATTTTTTTGGTTCAGTAAGTAATACATGCATTGGTTGGCACATATAACCATAAACTCCTTCTACTGCCATAGCATTAACTTTGGTCTGATCCATTGTGAAAAAATCAGGCGAAATAAGTTCTTCATCGTATAGTGTTTTTGCAATAGAGAGAAAATCGTAAAAAATATCATCATTACATGGAAATGTTGCTTTACCGTCTCTTATTGCAATTGTAAGCCCATTACCTTTAGCGGCTGACGCCCATGAATAAGGAAAGTTATACCCCATGGCATTTATTATTGTGGCTAACGGGTTTAAATAGTTTAAACTTCCACCTAAAGGATATACATTCTCAGAGCCATGGCCATCAACATCTTCTTTCTTAAAAATCCTCATTGTTTCTATGAATTCATCCAAGGTGGAGGGTGATTCAAGATTAAGTTTGTCCAGCCATGATTGTCTAATATTTACCATTTCAACTGTTCCTTCATCGTCAAGTATCCTTGGTATTTTGTATACATTCCCATCTGGGGCAGTTGCACTTGCCATAAGCCCTGGATCTTCCTTGCTTAGTTTGTATACATTAGGCATATAGGTAGGGTTGATATAATCATTTAATGATAAAAGTTGACCTTCATTAACCCCGTATTTTACAATTTCTCTTGTATTAATACCGAAACCTAAAACAATATCAGGAACATCTTTGGATGCAAACATTAAATTTAACCGTTCACTATGTGCTTCGACTGGCACTGCTTCAATTTTGGGGTCTATGTTTAAGAATTTTTCGATAAATTTGAAGAACCAACAATTTTCAACACTAGCATATAATGCCGGATTTGTTAATAAACAGAACCTAAGGCTCACTTTATGGCCTTCCTTAACTATTGGTATTTCGCTAGCATAATTTATATGCTCAAGTTTTCCATCTAATGCATCTGGTGTAGTTGTAGAATCATTACCATTAGATGCTGTTTTTGTATCAGATTTGATTTCTTTATTGACCGTACAGCCGCTAATTATGCTTGTCAACATGATTATTACTAAGGTTAGCGCTATTAGTGTTCTTTTCATAAATTATTCATCCTTTCTATGTACATTGTTAATTTACTTTGACTTCAAATAGATCCTAGGTAGTACAAGTTGCGTGAATTTTGATTGTGATTAATAGAAATTTGTAAGCTTACATTTCACGCATATTATAAACCCTGCAAATTATATGTTCAATGACAGGTTTAGGCGTCGATAATATAAAACGGACATTTTGTTGTTTAAATGCCCAAATGTCCGTTTTATATTATCAAACTTTTTTGTGCTATTTTAAATGATTAGCTTTATGATATGCCAACATTTTTTTAACATATTATCACCGAGAGCTCAATAAACCCCCAAAAGTATCTATTCTATTTCCTTTGTGGCATTCCAAGTATTGAAAACAATGAAGTTTCCGTAAGCCAAATGTGTAAAAATACAAGTATTCCAACTGGACAGCCTCACCACCCACTAGATCAAGATCTCGATATATTAGAACAGGAGAAAACAGTTTTCTGTTTGAAAAATATACTAATGAGCGCAAAAGATTATCATGAGGCATACCCAAACGGCCATGTCCAAGATAATGCTCCAGATGACACGGCACTTCACGCAGATAAACGCCACGCCGGAGCTTTTTCCCGTCCCGCCGCAGGCAGTGCAGGCATCAGAGCCGGAATAGACCTTTTCGCCGATTTTTACGCTGCTGTCCGAATGATAGACGGCATAGTTTAAATAATAAATTAAATACAATAACCATAAATATTTAAAATCATTATACAAGTATAGAAATGAATTATCAATGACATTTTGTCAATGACTATAATGCTGTTGACAAAATTTTTCGTTAAGGTAATTAATATTAACATCACCCATAATGTTGGTTTGATAATTCAAGTAAAAAACGCCGCAGAGCTTCATTACTCTTCAGCATTTCATATTATATTTGAAACCTTGAAAAGCTTCGCACCCACTTTGACAGCAAATGCCGTCTGAAGTTGGTGCAAATACTTTATTTATAATTTATGTGTTCTATAAAATAGATCAATTTGTACCTACATCCAACCTGACCAAACAAACCCTGCGACATCCGAAAACATCAAAATTAACCACATGTTAACCGCTGACATCTAACCTGACCACACGCCAAACTATGACATCTAAATCACTCTGTCGCACTGAAAATTACCAGCTTTGACTTATTCCCACGAACCGATAAAATCACGATTTTCATATAAGGGTTTTCAAACTCAAGTGCACTTAAAGCCTTGATATATAAGGCTTTTCCATACACTCACCCCTTTTCCCTTGACATCAATATCTCGCACTCCACATGCCTTGAAGATACAAAAAAGATGCCGTTAGAAGCTCATTCCTTTAACTCAGGTACTCCAGCCTTTTTACAAGTCGAATCAAGTACCCAT
>DAOSDD010000080.1:0-17299 GCA_035362115.1 Clostridiales bacterium
AAAGAACATCCTCCTATATTAGCCTTTCCTAATATAAGCTCAACATCCTTACCTGATGCTGCAATCTCTTCTAAATATCTTGTTGCATTATCAGCTAAACTATTTCCTATAGTAAGTACTTTTATCATTCATAACATCTCCTTAGAAATTATTTAACTATTGGGTGTATTTAATTTATATGAAGAAAATATTGGTAAGGAGTATTGGTTGAAGTGCTGCAGTTTGGTATAGATATAAGCACTGTAACGATAGCTTCTGGAATATATTTCTTCATAAATTCAAAATGTGCACTTTAATATATTTCATTTAACACATAGATACTTCCTTTTGTTATAATATACATAACTTCATCAACATTTTCCAGCTTCTTAACCTTATCATTGACATAGATTGTATCTATCAATACACCATCTTTATTGTATTTGTAAACATACCCGGCTTCATCTGCAATCCAGAACAATTTGTTGAAATATTTTACATCGCATATTATTCCATTAATCATTTTTACCCATTTTTGCTCTCCTGTTACAGTGTAAGCAGCTATAAATCCTTGACTTGTGCCTGCAACAATAACACCATTATCATAGTCTAAGTCTATTCCTGTAACAGCCCCTGCTAACCTGTCATTAATAATGTACTCACCTTTAATATCCTTGCTATCTGGGTTGAATTGATATAATTTGAAATTGCTTCTATGATTAACCCCCAGTGCCACGGTCTTTTTACCATGTATATCAAAACACTTAAGTACTGTAGCAATGCTAGTCCAGTTTTCAGTTCCGAACTTATGCAATAGCTTTCCATTATCATCAAGTACATCAACATTAGAAACACATGTTATAATATTACCGGCAAGGAGTATTTCATTTTTTCCGTCATTATTAACATCATATGACTCAATAACATTAGGCACTGCTGCAAAGAAATAATAAGAATCTAATAAGTTTCCATCAAGATCATAAAACCTGATGTTATTATCTCCACACCCTGCTATCAAGGTATCTTTATCTTTATATTTTATAATTTTCAAACTCATTGCACCAGGGTAATCCAATTCCCACCAAGGATATATAGTAGGTATACGAACTGTTTCTATATTCCATACTAAATCTCCTTTATCTGTCATTTTAATAATACTGTTAGTCCCGCATCCTGTATATATAAATCCATTATGCAAGGTAAAATCATGTATCTGTGTATTTAAAGATGCAATTCCCCTTATATTTCCAGACTTATCCACACTGATTATATCTCCATTTGAAAGTCCACACCATATTTTGCTATCAAAAACATTAATGGCCGCTATATCAGAATGAGATTTAAATAATTCTGTCGCAGTGGCAGATAAGGTTCCATCCTTTTGTTTTTCAGCTGACTGTATTGAGTAACTATCAAAATATGTTGGGTATATTTCATTTTCTATTTTAACATTGAACTTGCCATTTATTTCTTTAATTGATACTTCTTTTGCTTCATCTGATGCAAATAACAAACTTGTAAAAGTTACTTTATCTCCTTTATTCATATAAATGGATGTTTTGCCGGTGCAAGCACTCAATACAATATTATCATCTTGCAAATGATATCTTATTTTTGCATATTCTAAGGGATCAGTTTCTATTGATATTGGTTTTCCCTCACCCGGTAAGGCTCTGTATGAATAATTAAGGGGAATTTCTTTTACAGAGCAGTTTAGCTGGTGAGAACAATTAATTTGAAGAAGAAATTCTACATTATCTCCATATCTTGTTTGCTTCCTGCTCTGAAAGTTATTACCGTTTATTTCTACATATCCCGGTGTTCTAAAATGTGTTTCTAATGAATAATCCCCTTCTTCGTTGGCAATTATTGTGTCATTTATCATAACAAACTTATCAGGTATAAAATATATTTCACGACGCCAATCAGCCTCTTCTTTGTTTTTCAATATCATTGATATATATATTTTATCACCGCTTATTTCTTCTATTTTATCAATTTCTGCAAAAGAAGGTATTTTGTTTGCCTTGCCATCTCTATACATTGTAACCATAGAATGATTTTCCGGTTCTATCCAATAAAGCTGATCTTCAGAAACAACAAAACTTACTCCGTACTTCTCATAATCCAAAATTCCCATGGCATCAGCATATGAGTGAGAACCACCGCCTAATCCATCAATCAATAAAAATTCATCTTTCCTGTTAAACCCTGTTCTTACAGCAAGTTTGTCAAAACATTTTTCAATGGGGGCAACAGGAGGTGTATCTGCAACCATATGAGCAATATCCGGATAGTCTCTCCAAGCATTATATACATTGGGGTCTATTGGAATAACAGTGACTCCTATTAATTCTTCAGGTTCTTCAGGTTTTAATCCAATATCATACATCCTTGGCAAAAATGAAATAGGACCGCTGTAACCTCTTCTCCATATAGGTGCTAAATTGCTTATATACTTTGCTTTCCCATTCCTATAATATTCAGATGTCATATCCAGTACATACCCGGGGAATTGGCGAATTATATCACTATCTCCTGAATTTGGCAGCCACCCTTCGTTATTTACAACTGCCATAGCACAAAGTGCAGCATTTCCGGCACCACCATTTTCAAAATATTTATGTTCATCATCGAACAATCCATATTCAAGCATTGCGGGTTGAGATAGCCACCAGCCATGACACAATCCGTCACATAACGGTTTCCAGTTTCCATTAAAGTAAACTGAGTGAACTCTATCTGCAGTTTCTCTCCATACAGCCGGTCTTTGTAATTCAGGATAATATTTCGTAAAGTAATCATGTAATAAAACTAACCCCATAGAAGGTATTAGACCATGATTTTGTCTGGGGAAATCCGGCATCTGGTAAATATTACGTAATATGGATCCTACCCCTTCGTCACCGTCCGCCCACCCATAGAAAAAGTTAACAATATCACTTCTAATTTCTTCAGGTACCATCCCTGTAATTTCATGAAGCCTCCAGCACACAACTCTCTTATGAAGCTTTAAATGACCATACTCAAGTTTCAATAGTACTTTCCATGAATTGTAATATAGGTCCAGAAGTTTTTTATTTCCTGTTAAATATGCTAAATAACCTACTTCATCTATAGGAGCAGTATAATGTATTGTCGGATCATCTAAAGAGTAAGAACTGTTTAATAATTCCTGAACTTTGCCTTCCGGGAAATGCAAGCGGGTGGGTTTAAGATCATTAAAATATCTAATGGAAAAAGCCGTTGCATCTAAATTGGAGGAAGGCATTGTTTTTGAATTCGAATCAGAAGAAAGGGTTATTTCTGAGCAAAAGATATCAATTGCTTTTGAAAGACCTTTTTCATCTGAATATCCTATTTGAATTATATTGTATCCCGTACCAAGTGGATTTATGAGTGTACGGATTTCATATCCTTCCAATCCAGGGTAATGCAAATCTGTAACGGCTAATTGTTTATAATAAAGTTCCTTTAGACACTTACTGTCAGATAAATTACCAATAAGTATTACATGACCTCTGGCATCATATAAAATTTCTTTATCCGGGTTAACTAATATATCTGCTATATCTGCATTTGAATAGACTTTTATCTTATTGAAAATTTGATGTGCACCTTTTATGCCATATTCACTTGAAGGTGCAATAATTGTTATTTTTTCTGATTTTGATATTTTGGTTTCGTAATTCAATACTCTAGGTTTTAGTGTTGTCATAGTAAGTCTCCTTCTCATCAAGGGAACACTTCTTCAAGGTGACACTCTTTTCTCGAGTAATGATATTTCTTTTACGTTAAAGAGCGTATCCTTGCGATGTTAAAGTGCGTCCCTCTACAATTTTCAGTTATTAATTTCTCCATAGAATTGTGATGGCGTCATGCCAAACATCTGTTTAAATTTACGGTTGAAATAAGATATATTATTAAAACCAACAGCCTTAGCAATCTCATTAATGCTCATATCAGTATTTTTCAAGAACACTTCTGCTTTACTAAAACGTATTCTATTTAGATAATCAACTAAGGTAACTCCTGTATTTTCTTTGAATATTCGTGAAAGATGATACCTGCTTACTCCTACTTCATCAGCAATATCTTGAACTGATACATCTTTATTAAAGTTCTCATTCATATAAGCAATTGCTGCATTTGCGTATTCTTTAGACACTCCTGATGCATCAATTTTATCAGCAGACGCAATCATGTTAACAATAAAGTTTTTAATACAGTCGAACATATCGGTAATAAAATAACAGTTTTCAACCTGATTGGCTAAATTAGTAGTTTCTTCGTTACCTAAACTAATTTCCATAGACATAGCCTCCATCTCTACAACATTGATGATATATTCAACAGTCTTCATACAGGTTTTATAGGAGATAAAATTATTGTGTATATAGTCACATATTAATTTTATGTACATGCAAACGTTATCTGTATGCATCATGTTAATACTCTTTGTCAGCTTTGAAATTAATGTCTCATCAAATTGAGTATTCATATCCCATAGTTTAGTTTCCTGATAACACAATACGCTTATACTTGGATAATATGCAGCATAACAAAGTGCATCTGTGGCGTTTCGGTACGATTTGAAAATTTCTTCCATTGTTTCTTTGGTTGAACCAATAACTGCAGATCCTGTAATCATAAGACTATTCTCAAAAGTGATTAAAAGTTTCTCAAAAAAGTCCTTTATTTCTGAGATATCTATGTTATTATGGTTTATAATGATGGAATATAACTTTTCATCGAATTTATAACAAATGAATTCTGCATCTAAGCTTTTATTCTCATTTATGTATTGCTCAAGAGATGATAAAATACCAGCTGCTCTTTCATTATTCGGTGGTATAAATTGCAATAGTACCACTGTATATAAAGGATATTTCAAAGATGTATTCAGAAATTTTATACATGATTCAAGTTCAGCAGAGCTAACCTTGATACCGGTAAGCAATTGTGTTAATAGACTTTGACGGACAAGGGACCGATTTCCGGATAGAAGCTGCTGCTGCAAATTACTTGTTTCTACAAGTCCGCTAAAAGCATCTACAACTAACCGCATTTCTGTTTTTTTGCACTTATTATCTGCAGTCCGCGTCAAACCAGAAACAATATTAAGCAAATCTCCAAATGGCGATGTCAATCTGAAAATAACAAACATGCTTACTGAAAACATTAGCGAAAAGATTGCGATGCCCGCAAGTATAACATTTCTATTAAATGTATCTAAACGTTTATAGTAATGATCCCTGGGTGTCTCAATAAGATAATACCAATCATTAGTATTGGATTTCATAATAGAATATACTGTATTATCCTGCACTTCAGAATAGATTGATTCATCCCCGGAAAACATGCCCGTTCCTATAGGTTTTTTGAATTGTACCTGCTCCTCTATATGGTTAGTAGATGCAACACAATCACCATTGGCTTTTACAAGTTTCATTTGAATTTGATTATCCGGATTAACCTTCCTCATCATCCTTTGAATCTCTATCTCCGGTATTGTTATACATATATACACCAAACTGCCGGATTGTAGTTTGGGATTAAGCCGTATAATAATTGAAATACATTTCATTGTACTTGTAAAATTATTACTGCTATAATCGGGCACTTCCAGATTATCAAGCCACTTAATAGTCTTATGAGGAGATAGATCGTCCAGATGCTTAATCCACTCATCATTGCTTCGCATTTTATGGCTTTTATCGTTCAAGTCTTGTAAGCCCATCTTTGCCGAGATAATCTTTCTGTCTTTTTCATGGTATACAAGAATATCATCAAAAGGGTAAGAAAATGTTGTTATTTTCGAACGTAAAAGATTCCGCATCTGTACAATCGAGTATGCATTGATTTTGCCATCACTATCCTCCATGGTGTTAATAATATCGTAAATATTAGACGAATTAACAAAATCGCTGAGAAATGTCAATGTCATATCAAATAGATCAATTTCTATTACATCCTTAAGTTTTTGTAGTTTTTGGTTGTTAAACTGTTTTATATCATCACTCATTTCATTTTGAAGATAAATATATGGAAACATTCCGGCAAACATAACAGATAATATGGTAATTAAGGCTGTAAAACATATCAGTTTTATAAAAAGTGTATTTAGTTTCTTTTCACTTCTTTTACTACCAGACATATTTAACCTCCATGTTTTCTTCTTACCTGTGTCCTCAAAAATCTAATCTTACTACTCTATTTTCGCCCACAGCAAACAACTCTTCACCTGCCAAATAAAATTTAGGTTTCTTAATCCCGCTTTTTAGTTTATCTACAATTGCTCCTTCTGGTGAAAGAATATATACATACCCCCCCAAGTCCGCTGCAAGTATTTTATTTTTGTACTCAATTGTATCGCATAATGCTCCTTTAATGCCGTTAAACCATATACGTTCTCCTGCAAAATTGTAGGCAATAACAAAACCTTGACTAGTGCCTGCAGCAATTACATCTACTTCCGGTAGCACAGCAAAACCCGCAACAGCTCCTGCAACATGCTCCTTAATAATATATCGTCCTTCAATTAATTCATTTGGACCGGTTTTATCAAATACTCTCAGCTCCAAATTACATTTTTGGTAAATACCATGAGCTATATATACTTTATCCTCAATATTGAAGCATCTTATACATGTAGAATTGGATTTCCAGCCTTCTCCTCCAAATCTATGCAAGCTTTCACCTTCTGTATTTATAATATCCACAACAGATGTACATGTCAACATTGAGCTGGTAATTAGAATTTCATATTGCCCATCTTGATTTACATCATAAAATTCAATCATATCCGGAACACCGGTAATCTTATGATAAAACGTGCCTAAAGGCTCTCCTTTTAAACTATAAAAATGTACATGATCATCTCCACACCCTGCAATTATTGCATCCTGCCCCTTATATTTACCTATTAACAATCTTACTGCTGTAGGATAATTGAGCTCCCACCAAGGGTATAGTGTGGGTATACGTTTAACCTCAATTGTCCATTTGGATATACCTGTTTTATCCAGCAAGCTGATAGAGGCTTTACCGTGGCTAACCACATAAAATTCCCCATTATATTCAGCTGCATTAATTTCATCATCAAGAGTTGCTGCACATATTATACCTGCACTACTTATATTCATAAGCCTGCCATCCTGTAAGCCGCACAATAGCGAACCCTCAGAACATATGCCTGAATATGTAATATTACTTGTAAATACATTTACAGGCATTCTGCAATCTACATTGTTCTCAACCTGTGCTGCTGCAAAAACATTATGGGCTTTTAGTGGTGTTTCTATTCGATTACCATCAATATCTAGAATTACATACTTGCCTGTCATATCAAGAAAAGCCTTTGTATTTGTCTTTGTTGGAAAGGCAAGGCTCGTGAACACTACACTGTCACCAGCTTCCAGAGATATGCAAGTTTTAGCATCGTAAGAATTCAAATACAGCTCATTATCCTCTAAATGATAGCGTTCCTTAAGATAATGAACACCGTCCACCTCTTTATTTATCGGCAATTTGGATCCGGGGTAATTACGGTATCTATACTCTGTAAATGACATTTCACGTACTGTGTAATCTAATTCTACATTAGATATAGTAGATATTTCAAAATTAACTATATCACCATTTATATTACGGCGCTTAGAATGTAATTTGCTTACATTGCAGTCTTTTTTAAGCTCTGCTATACCCGGGCAGCGATAATGAGATTCTATTGCATACATACCCTTTGTTTCAGCAGTGACTTTATCTTGAATTATCAGACCGGCAGCCGGTACAAGATAATAGTCGCGTTCCCAAATGGCTCCATTGTAATTGCCGGATTTTAGTTTTACATAATAGTTACCACCAATTTTTTTTGCCTCTTCAATAGCAGGAAATGCAGGAACGGGTGCAGTATAGCCATCTCGATATATAGTTATTGTATTCTCATTTGTAGGGTCGCTAAGTCCTATAGCATCCTCTCCAACAATGAAACTTATTCCAAACACTTCATAATCAAGAATAGCCATTGCATCTGCATATGAATGTGAACCGCCTCCAAGCCCATCTATCAATAGATAATCGTCTTCTAGCTTAAAACCTGTTCTTATTGCTATTTTATCAAAACATTTCTCTATTGGATAAGTTGGTGGTGTGTCTGCAGCTTTCTTTGCTATTTCCGGTTCATATTTCCATGCATTATAGACTAATGGATCCATAGGTGTAATAATAATATCAAGAAGCTCAGTAGGCTCTATCGGTTCTACTCCAATGTCAAATCGTCGTAAAATGTCAAGAGTAGGATAATTGTATGCTCTTCTCCATAATGGTGCAAGCTCGCTTATGAAGCGATAACGTCCATCTTTAAAGTAAGCAGCATTAATATCCAGTGTATAATGTGGAAAATTTCTTATGGGACTTGCATCACCTGCACAAGGCATCCACCCTTCATTATTTATTACACTCATGGCACAAAGGCCGGCTTTTTCCGCGCCACCGGAAATGAAATAAGCATGAGCATCATCAAATAATGCATAATCAAGCATTGGAGGCTGTGACATCCACCAGCCATGGCACAATCCATCACATAATGGTTTCCAGTTGCCATTTTCATAAGGTGCAAATACTCGCTTTGCAGTTTCTTTCCAGATTGCAGGGTGTTCTAAATCCGGATAATACATTTCAAAGTAATTTGCTAATAAATATACTCCAAAAGCAGGCATTAGACCATGATTTTGTCTGGGGAAATACGGAGACTGATACATTTGACTTGAGAAAGAACCAATACCTTCTTTACTATCTGCCCAATTATAGAAGAAATTAATACTTTGTTCATGTAAATCATCCCTTAACATTCCTGTAACTTCTAAAAGACGCCAAATTATACATCTTTTAAATAACTTTAAATGGTCAAGAGGCGCATCTAACAACATTTCAAAAGCAATATTGAATTCCTCAAGCTGCTGACTGTCTCCCGTGAGATAGCCGATATATCCTTTATCCTCTAATTGTAATGCTGTATAGTAAAATGTTTGATCTGTAAAATCAATTTTATCTGCACAAATAGACTCAACTCTTGATTGTGGCATCGGAAGCTGTGTAGGATTTATTTCACACATATATTCGATATAATCTTTACTTATATTTTTTATCAATGCCTCTACAGCTTTTTTTAGTCCTGAAATATCAGAATAACCTAAATGAATTATGTTATACCCTGTCGCCAAAGGATCCAGCAAAGTCCTTGCTTCAAAGCCGCCAATACCTGGATATGTTAAATCTGTAACAAGAAGATATCTATAGTACATAGCTTCAACACAGAAACTATTAGATAAGTTGCCAATAAGTATGATTGGGTTTCGTACATTATATAATTCAGTAGAATCAGGATTTGTAAATACATCTACTCTGGTTTCTTTCTGAAATGCCTTAATTAGGTCTTCAATAATATCGGAAGCTTCATCATCTTTAGGGGTAAAAATGCTTATACATGATGCTTCTGTGAGAGAAGTAATTTTAGATATTTTTCTTGCCTTTAGATAACTCATTGGTTCCCTCCTGGAATTATTGGATATATCATTTCATCTGTCTAAATTATTCGGGCTTTCCTCAACATATGAGGGACATTCCTCAACAAATTCAACAAAAACAGATATAACCGTTCATGAGGTATGTCCCCTTACTTTGAAAGCGATATGTCCCTTACTTTTACTTGTCTATTCTAATTTCATTAGCCTCTTTCGTCATCTTGTCTCCGCCCAATTTTCTCCATTCAGCGATAAACTTATCATATTCTGAAACTGAACGTTTGCCAGTAATAACATCAACCTTAAATTCCCCCTCAAGTTTAGAGAGTTCAGAGAATTCAGCAGCAGATGGCAGGCTCCGTACAAAATAAGATTTATTCATAACGCTTCTGCCTGGCTCCGCATATAATTTATCTCTCCAGGTGGAATATACAGGGTTGACAAGGTTTAGTGCATGGTAGTTATTGGTAAAAGTAAATACACTGACTAAGCCTGCACCATATCGCTCGTCTGATGTCCTATATTCTTCATTATATGCAGGAAAATTATTTTGATCGTAATCCCAATGTTTACCTTTTATCCCATATCTGACAAGAAGATAATCTTCGGGATTATTGAAACCATTAGACCATTCAACAAATTTTAAAAATGCCGTTAACTTTGGAATGTCGTCAGTAAACTTTTTAGAAAATCCTGACCAATATGAATAATTAGTCATACCTGTTGATTTGTCACCATATGGTCCTTCTAAAGGATAGCCATATGAGTAAGTTTCTTCAGGGAATGTTTGGTTAAATAATTCCTGGTTTGCTGCCGGTGCTATGCTAGGATATTCTTTTAACCATTCAACCGGTCTCCAGTGGTTGTTAATACCTTTTGCAGTAAAGCCAATACGACCGCTGCAGAAACTATGACTTAGAGCTGCATAACCGCCTTTATTTTCACCGGTTATGTATTCCGGGTCAAGTACACCGTCTTTATACCACTTTGCCAGTAAATTCAAGGCTTCAGTATACTTAGGAGAAGTTACAGGGTACTGCAAAGTACCATTTTCATCCTCAAAAATGTCCATCACTCCATATGCTCTAAAAACTTGAGTCATGCCATCTGCAGATAAAGCGTATGTGTCATCTTTTCCATTTCCATCCGGGTCTTCTTTTGCAAACTTATAAAATATTCTTTCTGCATCTTTTAATGTTCTGGGTATCTCTTCACCAAATTTATCAAGCCATGACTGGCGCCAAATGATTGCCGAGCCATACATATATTCAGCATTAATTCCCGGGAAAGTGAATAGTTCACCATTTTCATGCTTAGCAACAGTCCAGCAATTATCTCCTAATTCATCGAAGTACTTTGCTATATTAGGAGCAGTTGAACGCAACAATTTTTCTGAAATGGTACCCCCAATTCCTTCATTAACTAAGTCATAAAACTTAGCATAACCAAGATTTGAATATATATCAGGAATATCACCGGATGCAAAGCGTAAATTCATAATTTCAGCGGCTTTTGCACTTTCTATATACTGCATATCCCAGTCAATATTTGAGTTCTCAGTAAAAAACTTAACCATGTCTGAGTTGTTGTCATAGGGTGCAGCAGTAGGGGCAACAACAGTTATTTTGTAACGTTCTTCTTTGTTTGCCGATGTTGTACTAGTAGTTTCATCTTTTCCGCCAGTTGCAGTTGAATTAGATTTGTTAGTAGTACATGCAGCAAAAAGACTAACCAACATGAACATCGATAATAATAGTGCCAGTTTTCTTTTCATAATAATTCAATCTCCTTTTGTTTATATTTTATATTATATATAAAGGGCAATTTTATGAAAACCCTATATATCCAAATTAATAATTTATATAAAGCACAAATGATTAAAGATAATTATTAAAGATCATTGAAATACTTTATGAAGTTTCAGCCTGAATCACTCAACCTTTTAAGGAACCCACATAAATTCCCTTTACAAAATATTTCTGTAAAAAAGGATAAGTACAAAGTATGGGCAAGGTCGCCACGTATATACATGCAGCTTTGATCATCTCAGGTTTTGCATCGAAAAGCATCTGCTCGCTACCTTCAATAATTTCTTTTGTTGTACCTTGAATTATAATACGTTGAAGTACAACCTGAAGTACAATCTTTTTAGTGTCACGAATATATATCATACAATCAAACCATGAGTTCCAATGACCTACTGCCAGCCAAAGCGCTATTGTTGCAAGAATAGGCTTGGAAACAGGTAATATAATTTTTATAAATGTATTAAAATCACCCGAGCCATCAAGCCTGGCACTTTCCTCAAGTTCACCAGGTATTTGAGAAAAGAAGTTGCGTATTAATACCAGGTTATATGCACCAATAATACCAGGAATGATAAGAACCGCTCTGCTATTAATTAATTTCAGCTTAGATATCCAAAGATAAGTTGGAATAAGGCCTCCTGAAAAAAACATAGTTACGATAATAAAAATTGACCAAAACACTCTATTGGGAAAACGTTTCTTTGATATTGCATATGCCCCCATAGATGTGAAAAATAGTGACAAAGTAGTACCTGCTACAGTACGGAATATAGTATTTAAATATGCTATACCAATATATTTATTACGTATAACCATTTTATAATTTTCCAGTGTAAATTGTTGCGGCCATAGGTAAATGCTGCCCGATGGGCTTGCTAAATTGTCAACAGACTGTACAAATAAATACCAAAATGGAATTATTATAGTTAAACAAAATAGGAAAATTACTATATTATTTGTAAAATCGAAGACCATACTTCCGATGCCTTCATTTTTTAGATTTTTTTGTAAACCAATCTTTGCCATTACCAAATCCCCCCTTCTTTATTAACTCTTTTAACTATGAGATTAGTAGTTAGTACAAGAGAAAAACTAATAATGTTTTTGAATAACCCAACAGCTGTAGAAAAACTATACTGAGCCTGTTGGATTCCTCTGCGATATACATAAGTGTCAATTATATCAGAGACACGGTAAACTGCTTCATTATAAAAATTAAATATTTGGTCAAATCCTGCATTAATTAAATTGCTGGAGTTGAGAATGAACATAACAGAAACAACCGGAGCAATACCAGGTAAAGTAATATGTATAATCCTTTTAAAACGATTAGCGCCATCAACTATAGCAGCTTCATACAGCTCTGGATTAATATTACTAATTGCAGCAAGATATATTATTGTACCCCAGCCCACACCTTTCCATATACCTGTTACAATAAGCATTGGTACAAAATAATCTATATCAGCAACAAAATAGATGGGTTTACCGCCATAATAGGAAATAACCTGATTTACAAAGCCTGTAGTAGGTGAAAGAAAGTTTATAAATATTCCTGAAAGAATAACCCATGATAAAAAATGCGGTAAATAACTAACTGTCTGAACGATTTTTTTATAATGAACATTCTTTATTTCATTTAACAAAAGGGAAAGAATAATGGGTGCAGGAAACCCAAAAAGCATCCTAAGAAAACTTATCTTAATAGTATTGCCAAACACTTGCCGGAAACTAGGTGCAGTGAACAATGACTGAAAATGCTTTAGTCCAACCCAAGGACTTCCCATAATTCCATCAATAATCCTATAATCTTTAAATGCTATAACTATTCCATACATTGGCGCATAACAGAATATTCCAAGACATAACACAACAGGCAGGAACATAAACACAAGTTGCCATTCCTTTGCATAATTTTGAAATATCAGTGTACATTTATTTATGTCTGGCTTCGATTTGTTTTTAAGTGTCTTCTCCAAAGTGAGTCTCCTCCTATATAATTACCTAGCAAATGACTTTATGTGAGCTTTGCAAGGAAAATCTAATTTCTACATACACATTAATCTCATCAAAACGGAATGTCAATTACAACATTGTGCTTAAAACAACAATAGCACAATAATGCTATTTGCACTATTGTGCTATTGTTGCTATGATTAAGAGAGAGCTTTGGTAAATGCCACATCACAAATAGAATTGGTTAAATGCACAAGGAACAGCTCCTATGCATTTATAGAAACAAAAGAACCATCCTTATGTTTTACCTGAAGAATTTGCTTAATTCTTCCACACTTTCTTCTGTAGTTGCCCATGATGTAACAAAACGAACTGCACTACGTTCTTCGTCTATTTTCGTTTGAACTGAAAATTCAACCCTTTGTGCCAGTTTTTCCAATACATCATTAGGCAGGATAGGAAATATCTGATTTGTGCATGGCGGTGCATAGAATGAACAACCATAGTCTTTTAGTATAGCAGCTATTTTCTCCGCCATCCTGTTAGCATGTATAGCCAGTTCAAAGAATAGATTGTCCTGGAATAATACTTCGAATTGCATTCCAATAACAAAGCCTTTGGCCATCATAGCTCCCCTTTGTTTGATTAGATAACGGAAGTCCTTTTTTAGTTCTTCCCTGCAGATTACCAGTGCTTCTCCCAGTAATGCACCGTTTTTGGTTCCTCCTATATAGAATACATCCACTAATCGGGCAATGTCTGATAATTGCAGGTCATTGGCTTTACAAGTCAGGGCAGATCCTATACGTGCACCATCAAGGTAAAGAATTAAATCATTACTGCGGCAAATATGGTGAATGGCGGATAATTCAGCCTTTGAATATATAGTTCCAAGTTCCGTGGAATTGGATATATACACCATTTTAGGCTGTACCATATGTTCGTCACAGTGATAATCCAGTGCTTTCTGGATATCAGCCGGAGTAAGCTTGCCATCCGTACAGGGCATGGTAAATACCTTATGGCCTGTAGCTTCAATTGCTCCTGTTTCATGAACATTGATATGCCCTGTGCTGGCAGCAATTACACATTGGTGAGGTCTTAAAAATGAAGAAATGACCAGAAGATTAGTCTGTGTCCCGCCAGGAATAAAATGAATGTCTGCATCTTCTTTTTCGATTTGCTTTTTAATATATTCATTTGCTTTCTCGCTGTGTACATCCAATCCGTATCCTGTATTCTGCTCAAAATTGTACTTTATTAGTCGTTCTAATATGCGTGGGTGTGCACCCTCGCTGTAATCATTCATAAAACTGTACATATTTTCATCTCCATCTTTTCATAAGCATATTACATCTGGCATACTATTCCTGGTATACTATTTCCTGCATACTATTCCTGGCATACTATTTCCGGCATGCAATTCCTGGCATGCTACTTTGATAATATAACACCACTGTTCGAAAAGCTCTTATATAAAGCAAAAAGTCTCTCATACTTTTAATTGAGAGACTTTATACTTCAATATTTATTAATATTGTTTGGGGTGAATAGTGGGATTCGAACCCACGACCTCCAGGGCCACAACCTGGCGCTCTAACCAGCTGAACTATATCCACCATATAACCAACACTAATATTATTCCCAAAAGGGACATTACCTATTGTAAGATAGAATTAAGTTTTTGTCAATAGTCAAAATTTAAAAAAACTGGCGAATTTCTATTAAGGTTTACACTATATTTCCTCCAGTTGTCTTAACCATAATGTCCTCTGGGCATCACTGGGCATGCTCCATCCACCTCTGGGTGAAAAGCTTATGGTGCCAACCTTTGGTCCATCGGGCATGCATGAACGCTTGAACTGCTGGCTGAAAAACCTTTTATAGAATACTTCCAGCCATTTCTTAATCTCACTACCAGAGTATTTTTCACTAAAAGCTTGCTGAGCAAGGAATAGCACTTTCCTGGGGGATGCACCATATCTTACTACATAGTAGATGAAAAAATCATGCAATTCATATGGTCCAACAATATCTTCCGTTTTTTGCCTTATCTCACCTTTTGGATCTGGAGGCAATAATTCCGGAGTTATGGGGGTATCAATTATTCTATAAAGAATATCTTTGGTACTTTCGTCAACTATATTATCAGCAGCCCAATATATCATAAACTTAATGAGGGTTTTAGGTATACCGCAGTTTACGCTGTACATGGACATTTGATCGGCATTATAAGTACACCAGCCAAGGGCAAGTTCTGACAAATCTCCTGTCCCTATAACCAGGCCGCCTTCTTTATTGGCAATATCCATAAGAATTTGTGTACGCTCTCTTGCCTGCACGTTTTCATAAGTTGTATCCAGTTGATTAACATCATGCCCAATATCTCTGAAGTGCTGCAGACAAGCATCTTTTATATCAATCTCCCTTATACTTGCACCAACAGCTTCCATCAATTGAAGTGAACTCTTATGTGTTGTTTTTGTTGTCCCAAATCCTGGCATGGTTACAGCTATTATGTTTTTCCGTGGTAATCCCAATTTGTCAAAGGCATTGGCGGTAACCAGCAGGGCAAGTGTTGAATCCAGTCCTCCTGAAATACCTATTACAGCATATTTTGAACCTGTATATTCCAGCCTTTTTACCAGACCCCATGTTTGAATCTCAAATATTTCAAGGCATCTTGCGGCTCTTATACTTTCATCTGCCGGAATAAAAGGATATGGATCTATATGTCTGTAAAGCTTCTTAGGCGAGGATTTCCCAATAGCGTCATCTATTATAATATCATCTATGGGGAAACAAATATTCCTATATTGTCTAAAAGCAGAGGTAGAAGTCGAGTAATTTTTGTAATCCACACTTAGACACATATTATCTTCCATAAAACATGAATTTTTAATTTTTTCAGAAATCAGCTTTTCTACATCTATGTCAGCATAAATTATTTGACTTTCACTTCTAAACCTTTCACCTTCCCCAAGAATAGTCCCGTTTTCAGATATAATTGAGTGTCCCCCGAATACACCATCCGTAGTAGATTCATTTACACCTGCAGAAGCATATATATACGCAGTATTGCACCTCGCAGACTGAAGCCTCACAAGATCCTTTTTGTATTCGTACAGTCCTGTTTCCTCAAAGGCTGCAGAAAGGTTGAAAATAATTAATGCTCCTGCTGTTGAATGAAAAGAACTTTGCGGCAAAGTCATCTGAAGATCGCCACCCAACTCCAAAGCAAAAGGGACGGCAAGGGTCTGTAAATTGGGCTGTAAATTGGGCTCAAAATTGGGCTCAAAATTGGGCTCAAAATTGGGCTCAGTATCGTACCGGGTGTTAAACTGAGCACTAAATAAAAGATTAGTCCCAAAAGGCACTTCCTGATTGCAAATATTTATATTGCAGTTTAAAATGTTTTTCCCCGTAGAAAACCATCTACCTTCGTTATATCCTTTTCCATTTCGTATACAGCATTTGGGGACAACTCCTAAAATACGTCCTTTTTGTAATACAGTCCCACAGCTGAACAAGCGGTTCTGCAACCGTAATGGCAATCCAACAATTGAAATGATATCCATATCAGCTGTTTGAGACAAAATCTCCGCCAGTTTATAATTTGCTTCTCTTAATAAAGCCTCTTGAAGGAAAAGATCACCACAGGTGTATGCTGTTATTGAAAGCTCAGGGAATAAAATAAATTGGGCACCTTCTGAATATGCTTCTCTTATTATTCCTATTATTTTGTCTGTGTTATAACTGCAATCAGCTACTTTAAGAACCGGAACCGCAGCTGCTATTCTTAAAAAACCATACTTTAACATAGTATAAACCACCTTTTCTAAACCAAACTGTTAACCTTCAACCATTCATCAACTACTCATCAACTACTCATCATCTATTCATCAGCATATTTCATTCCCAAATGCTCATATGCCCTTCTTGTTGCAACTCTGCCCCGGGTAGTTTTATTAATAAATCCCAATTGAAGCAGGTAAGGTTCATAAACATCCTCAATTGTACCGGCCTCTTCAT
>DAOSDD010000081.1:0-17227 GCA_035362115.1 Clostridiales bacterium
AGACCATCCATATCCGGCATTCGAATATCAGTAACAACCAAATTACTACTCGTGGTTTCGAGTATATTCAATGCCTCTTCTCCATTTTCGGCAAGTCCACATACCCTAAAACCATATTCCTCCCATTTAAAAGTGTTTTTTAAACCTTCAAGAACTATTCTTTCATCATCTACAATGATTGCCTTATACATATTAACACCTGCCACAAAATAAGTATAGCATATTTTTTATGTAAAGGATAATTTGCTAATTTATTAGCCTATTCTTGACCAGTATATGTTTGTTAGATCTATGTGAACTCCTGAATAATAAACAACAAGTATGCTGCCATCGTCTAAAATAGCAGTAGTAGGCAAACCAACCGAAAACTTTTCCATTTCACTCCAAGCATCTTGCATTGTCCTTTTGTCGGCTTTTTCTGTAGTGCTGCTCTGAAAGTGCAAATCCATCGTCCATTTGGCAAGATACATATTCCGGGGAATGCACAACTTTGTTGGTTTGTACCTTCCTGACCCTTGAAAACTATACCTTTATCAATAATTTTCATATACTTTACTCTCCTTATTATCAATATTTGCATTACCAAATCCACTGTATTTGCATTATTGAATTTTCTGCATTTGTGGTTCTAAATCAATTAGTATCTTCCATATTCTTCAACAATATCATAAACTAGTTTTATCCTTTTTATATCTGTTCCTGGTGGGACTTGGTCACCTGCCGATTGGACAAGTCTGCTATTATGTTTTCTTAATTCAAGCCATTCTTTTACATGATTTATAAAATCCTTCTCACTAGTTTCAGGCAGCCACATTACAGGAGATATTCCTCCCATAAGAATCATTTTATCTCCTGCCTGCTTTCTTATTTCTCCAGGGGTTAAATCTCCTGAAGGTTTCGGTGTACAGGCATCTGCCACATCAATACCGCATTCTGCAACAATTCCTATCATATTATTCAGCAATCCATCAAGATGGGCAGAAACTGTTTTATCTGCTTTATGCAATAAGTCTGCAATATTCTTATAATGTTTATAACTGTATTTTTTGAAAATGGGCGATGGTTGGACATCACCGGATAGATTATCGCTGAATAATATGTGAGGAGCCGGAGAACTGCAGTATAGTTTTACAAGTTCAAGATGCTTACTATTATATGTATTTATGTATTTTCCCATTAATTCAGGTTCGTCATACAATGCGTAGATAGTATTTTCAACCCCCATATAATATGACATAAGTGAACCAAGTCCTGTATATGCTATTCCTGGAAAGCCAAGACCGATATCACCCCCAACTTTTTCAATTGTTTCCCAGTTCTTGTATTTGGGTTTGAATTTTTTTCTTTCTACAGCATATAAAAGGATTTTTAAATCATTTATATTTTCAACTATATATTTGGTAATATCCCATGAATAGCTAAAAGGACTCCATTTTCTTTCCATACGGATTTCACCTATAGGTGTTCTATATACTTCAACTGCAATATCACCTTTTAGTTCCTTTTCTCTTACAACCCCATCCTCATAATACTCTTCATGAAGACTACCAACTTCAATATACCATCCGGCTTTAACTTCTCTGTGAAGGTTTGCTATTCCTTCCGTACAGTTCGACACCTTAAATAGGTCCCATTTCTCACCACTTTCAGCCCTATACCAATGTCCAAGGTCAGCAAACCAAGGTACTCTATCAGGTGTCTCACCTTTAAGTACTTTTATAAGACGCTCTCTTTCAATCATTTCTCCCTCCTGTTGGCTTAATATTTAAACTAGCATACTATATTAGAAATAATAACATTATTTATTAAAGAAAGGGTCGCAAGGCCTTCCATAGAGACATTCTTACTAATACTAATATTATAATCTACAATAATATAAATTTGTTTACATTTATATGTAAAATTTATAGGTGCGTATTAGTCAATAAAATTCTCCAATAAGTACTAGCAGTTCCTGAACAATCATATCACCAGCTTCAGCCACCAAAATACTTCTTATATGATCAATAGAGCATGTTATGTACATATTATAACTGCATCTATTAAAAAAACTATAGTTTTAATTATCTGTATATCTACATTCTATATATTCTTCATTTTCCAAACCTACTTTATTTTCTCCATATCATACGGTGTCTCCTGATATACATAATAATTCAGCCAATTTGAGAATAACAGACTTGCATGCCCTCTCCATTTTACCAAAGGTGGTTTTTCAGGGTCACCACCTGGAAAGTAATTTTCAGGCACATTTATACAAAGTCCCTTTTCTACATCTCTGTCATATTCTGTTTTTAGAGTAAGAGGGTCATATTCTGAATGGCCTGTTACAAAAACCTGCCTGCCGTTTTTTGAAGCTATAATGTAAACTCCTGCCTTATCAGACTCAGCCATGATTTCCAATTCAGACTTCTTTTCAATATCTTCTCGCCTTACCTCTGTATATCTTGAATGAGGAGCATAGAATTCATCATCAAAACCTCTCATAAGCTTTTGATTTTTAACACGAACCTGATGAGAGAAAACGCCGAATTTTTTCATATCAAGAGGATACTTGGGTATGCCATAATGATGATATAGAGCTGCCTGAGCACCCCAGCATATATGGAATGTAGAAAATACATTGTATATACTCCAATCCATAATACCCTTTAGCTCATCCCAGTAATCTACATCCTCAAAATCAAGAAGCTCCACCGGTGCTCCTGTAATAATCATTCCATCATACTTTCTATTTTTTATCTCATCAAAAGTATTATAGAACCTTATAAGATGCTCACGCGGCGTATTTTTTGACACATGGCTTTTGGGATGAAGAAGGGTTACATCAACCTGAAGTGGAGAATTCCCCAATAGCCGCAATATTTGAGTTTCTGTAACAATCTTGGTAGGCATAAGGTTCAAAACAACTATGTTTAAAGGCCTTATATCCTGATGTAAGGCCCTGTCTTCATGCATAATAAAAATATTTTCATTGCTTAACACTTCAGCAGCAGGAAGGTGATTTGGTATTTTAATTGGCATAAACCGCTCCTTTCTTAAAGTATGGGGACACTTCTCTCTTGAGCAAAGAGTATTTCTTTTACATTGAGGGATGTCCCTTTTTGTTTCTAAGTTAATTTTCTTTAAATAAATCGGTTGACAAATATCTTTCTCCTGTATCAGGCAAAATTACAACAATTGTTTTTCCTTTGTTCTCATCTCTTTTTGCAATTTCGGAAGCTGCATAAACTGCCGCACCAGAAGATATACCAACAAGCAGCCCTTCTGTTTTTGCAAGGTTCCTTGTTGTTTCAAAAGCTTCTTCATTTTTCACTTTGAAAACCTCATCAACAATTTTTACATTTAGTACATCCGGTATAAAACCTGCACCTATTCCCTGAAGTTTATGGGGTCCCGGTTTACCGCCTGAAATTACCGCAGAATCATATGGCTCAACTGCAACTATATTAATATCTGGATTTTTCTGTTTCAGGACTTCCCCGGTACCTGTCAGTGTACCTCCCGTACCTACTCCGGCAACAAATATATCCACATGTCCATCAGTATCCCTCCATATTTCTTCAGCTGTAGTTTTTCTATGGATTTCAGGATTGGATGGATTGCTGAACTGAAGGGGTATAAAAGATCCCGGTATGCTTTCAGCCAGCTCCTGTGCCCTCTTTATAGAACCTTTCATCCCTTCTGTACCAGGAGTTAAAACAAGTTCTGCGCCAAGGGCTTTTAAGAGGCTCCTGCGCTCCGAGCTCATGGTTTCAGGCATGGTCAATATAAGCCTGTATCCTTTGGAAGCAGCTACAAGAGCAAGACCAATACCGGTATTACCACTTGTAGGCTCAATTATAGTTGAACCCTTGCTAATTAGTCCTTTTTTTTCTGCATCCTCAATCATGGCAAAACCAATTCTATCTTTTACACTTCCACCCGGGTTAAAATACTCAAGTTTGGCAAGTAATCTTGCATTTAATCCATTAACACTGCTGTAGTTTCCCAGTTCTAAAAGTGGTGTATTACCTATAAGGTCAGTTAACTTTTTGGCTATTTTTGACATATTATCATCCTCCGGAATATTTATTTAAATATAATACATATAACTATCAGCTGTTTCAGCTTTATATCCTTCTGCAAGTTGTTTTAATGTTATTTCGTCAACTACATGGTTAATACCGTCTCTTATTTTAGCCCATACATATTTCGTTATACATATATTTGAACGTTTGCACTTCCCTATCTTTCTTTTTTCGATTACACAATCTACTGGTGCCAGATCCCCCTCCAATGCTCTCAGAATTTCCCCTATTGTAATGTTCTTAGGTGGTCTTGCGAGGAAATAACCTCCATAGGAACCTCTTATGCTCTTTACCAGTCCGGCCTTCTTTAACACTGAAAACAATTGTTCAAGATACTTTTCAGGTATATTTTGCCTTTCGGCAATGCTTTTAACGGATATTGTTTCATCTGAATTTTCATCAGAATAGTTTAAAGCTATATCTACCATAGCTTTAATACCATATCTGCCTTTTGTAGAAATATTCAATACATCGGCTCCTTTCATTTCTGAGCAAGCTGATGGAAACCAAGCTGTTGAGGACTAAACTGTAGTGACAGACTTCTAGACTATCCCGCAAAGTAACTAAGATTATCTCTTAATAACTTATGACTGTGCTTTAGTAACTCTTACCGCAGTTCAACCAACCGGCTTAACTCACTTGTTGAATCAGCTCAGCGCCTTGCTTATAGCCTGTTCAATGTCATATATTAAATCATCCGCATCTTCTATTCCAACAGAAACCCTTATCATATCAGGTGTTACGCCAGCAGCTCTTTGTTCATCCTCAGACAGTTGAGCATGAGTAGTGCTCGCCGGATGAATAACCAGTGATTTGGCATCAGCTACATTAGCAAGATGAGAGAATATTTCAAGGCTATCAATAAATCTCTTGCATGCTTCTATATCACCTTTAAGACCAAATGTAAATATAGAGCCCACACCTTTGAGAAAGTATTTTTGTGCCAAATCATAATATTTGCTCTCTGAAAGGCCAGGATAATTCACCCAGGAAACCAGAGGATGATTCTTAAGATATTCTACAATTCTAACTGTATTTGACACATGCCTTTCAACCCTCAGTGAAAGTGTTTCAAGTCCCATAAGGAGCATGAATGAATTAAAAGGGCTCAAGCATGCACCCGTATCCCTAAGCAGCTGTACTCTGGCTTTTGCAATATATGCTGAAGAACCAAATGTCTCTGTATAACTTATACCATGATAACCCGGATCTGGCTGGGTAAGTCCTGAGAATTTATTTCCTTTTGTCCAGTCAAACTTCCCTGAGTCAACAATCACTCCTCCAATAGAGGTTCCATGCCCTCCTATGAATTTCGTTGCCGAATGTATTACTACATCAGCACCATATTCCATGGGCCTTATTAAATATGGCGTACCGAATGTATTATCCACTATAAGGGGAATTCCATTATCATGGGCTATTTGGGCTACAACTTCTATATCTATGAGATTAATGCCCGGGTTGCCTATAGTTTCTATGTATAGCGCTTTAGTGTTTTCACATATTGCCTTTCTAAAATTTTCAGGATCATCAGGATTCACAAATGTTGTTTTTATACCGAATTTGCTCAATGTTGATGAAAAAAGGTTATAGGTACCTCCATATAATGTGCTGGCTGAAACAATCCCATCTCCTGCTTCAGTAATATTTAAAATTGCATACATTACAGCTGCTGACCCCGATGCAACACCAAGCGCTCCTATTCCACCTTCAAGAGCTGCAATTCTCTTTTCAAACACATCAGTTGTAGGATTCATAATCCTTGTATATATGTTTCCTTCTTCTTCCAAAGAAAACAACCGGGCTGCATGGTCTGAATTGTCGAAGACATAAGATGTTGTTTGATAAATAGGAACAGCCCTTGAACCAGTTGCGGGATCAGGCTTTTGACCTGCATGAACCTGTAATGTATCAAATTTTAATTTTCTTTCATCCATTAATTTTGCCCCCTTCTAATTATTGCTTACCATATAATCATACTCATCTACCAACTGTTTAAGAGTAGTTGAATTTACTATATGATTAATTTCCTCATTTATTTTTCTCCACAGATTTTTATTTAAGTATCTATCCATCTTACCTTGATTATCCTGCTTATTGTGCATACCGCTCACACCACAATAATTATCTTGTTCAGGAACTATTGACAAATCACCCTCAAGAGTTCTCAGAATATCACCAACTGTAATATTCTCAGTGTTATCTGACATCACATAACCTCCCTGAGCACCTTTAACACTTTGAACCAACCCTCCTTTTTTTAATATTGAAAATACCTGTTCCAGGTATTTTACCGAAACATTCTGCCTTTCAGCTATACTGACTAGAGTTACACACCCTTCTCTAGAATTGATAGCAAGGTCTACCATAGCCCTCAAACCATATCTTCCTTTTGTTGATATCTTCATTTTAAGCTCCATTCCTGCAGCATGTGATATGACCAATTCCTAGTATTCCTATATGAATTGTTACTATAATAGTATATCTGCTTTCTCTTGTCAATATTTTTATGAGAAATATTATGATTATTCTTTGATAATGCCATATTGAAATTTTTATGAGAAATATATTCAGATTTCTGTGAAATATATTAAGATTAGAAAAAGTATAATATATTTTGGTCCTTTTGCACTTTTTTACCACTCTGATGTAACATTATTATTTCCTTCTTATTGGTTTATTATTACATTTGTTTGAATTGCATAGAATATTGCATAGAATATGATATAAATGTGATATAATTGTAAACTAGATTGTAAACTAGGAGGTAGATTATATTGAAAAAGTTTATTTTATTTACAATAAGCGCAGTTTTATCATTATCTTTGTTATTTACTGCCTGCGGAAAGGGAAAAGACCTTCAAAACGACAATGACGGCACAATTACCGGTACTGGCAACACACAAACAGATGAAAATAGTAAAGGCAGTAGTAATGAGGATTTAAAAGTATCCGATTTCTTTCCATTTACAAAGGATATGCATATGAAATATAAAGGTATAGGAAACGAGTATGCTGAGTTTGAGACATATGTGGAATTTATAAGAGATAACCTTATGCAGGTCAGGAATATAAACCCTGGTACATCCCTGGCAATTGTATATGAGCTAAAAGACGGTGAATTGAGAAAAATATTCAACAAAGGTGAAGTCTATTACAGATATGATTATACAGCTTCAGCAGGCGAAAAGGAAGTTCTTTTAAAAGAACCAATTAAAGAAGGCACATCCTGGACTCTTAAGGATGGTATTAAAAGAAGCATTACTGCGATAGATAAGAAAATTGAAACTCCGGCCGGTGAATATCCAGCTCTTGAGGTTACAACCGAAGAAGCTAATTCTGTAACTACAGACTATTATGTTAAAAATTTAGGTCATGTAAAAAAAGTTTATAAATCAAAAGATAGCGACTTTACTGTAATCAGCGAACTGGAAAAGGCGGAAAGCGGTGTGCCATATAAAGAAAGAATAATTTTCTACTATCCTGATTTTAATAAAGATAAATTGGCTTATGTCGAGAAAGAAATAGAGTTGTTTACCAATACTGATATGAAAGACGTATTTAAAAAAGAGTTCAGGAATATACCTAAAAATAGCAGTTTATCAAAAGTTATATCAGAGAATACAAGGATTCTGAAGATTGTACTTAATTCACCATCATCCAACGATGTTAACCAATCTGTAATAGCAGATTTTTCTTCTCAACTGGTTACTGAAATGAACGCGGGTACTTCTTTAGAATCAATGATCCTAAGTAGTATCACAAACACTTTCGGCAACTACTATCAAACGCAAAAAGTCGGGATAACGCTGGATGGAAAGCCATATGAATCGGGGCATGTGCTAATGAAACAAGATGAATATTTCACCGTTGATACAAAAAACACTTATGAATATAAGTGATGAATATACATCTAAATCAAAAGCTTCTTCTTTCTCTGGGTCATTTCATCCACACGATTAATATAGTCATCAAGGTTTTTAACATTGAAAGCCCTTTCCAGTCTGTTTTCGTTAGGATAGAACACCTTTGTTACAGCCCCTGCTCCAAAAGCAATAATGGTCTGCTTCTCTTCCATAATCTGAATATTATATATACTTTCCAGTCCTGGCTTGCAATAACCTACATTTTCCAGATTTCCTGCAATGTTCTTCTGACGGTAGAGATAATATGGATACATACCCATTGATATAGCATATTGGTACGCCATATCAGTCATGGTTTTTGCCATTTCATCATTGATCAGATTAAGGCTTTTGAGTTCAAGATTTTCGGAACTATCCAGTTCTTCCTTTAATTTTGATGCTTTTTTGACTGCTAATGCATGTACCGTTAAATTTTCCGGATTCATACTATTGATTTTTTTAAGCGTATTTTCAAACATGGCAACATTTTCACCAGGTAAACCTACAATAATATCCATATTGATATTATCAAAACCTGTTTCCCTGGCGATATAAAAAGCTTTTTCAAGTTCTTCAGGAGTATGACTGCGCCCTATAGCATTAAGCGTTTCAATATTCATTGTCTGCGGATTTATGCTTATCCTGCTTACCCGGCTGTCTTTTATAACCAGCAATTTTTCTTTATCAATTGTATCCGGTCTCCCCGCCTCAAGCGTATACTCTTCAAGGTATTTCAAGTCCAACGTTTGCTCAATAAACCTGAGCAGACTTTCCAGCTGCTGTGCATTAATGGATGTAGGTGTTCCACCGCCGATATATATAGTTTGTATTTTCAATCCCCTTGTTCTTAATATATCATCATTTATAATTTTTATCTCTCTCTTCAGTGACTCCAAATACTTATCAACCAAGTGAGCATTTTTATTAATGCAATTAGAGGTAAAAGAGCAATATAGGCATCGGGTTTTACAGAAAGGTATACCAATATATAAACTGACCATATCTTTCATATTGCGTTCCAATATTTTTCTTTCGGCTTTAGCAACACTATATGCAAGGGAAGCCTTCTGGGGTGACACCATATACCAGCTTTCCATTTTCTCAAGGATTTCTTCCTGCTTCATTCCTTCTTCCATCATTTCATAAGGTATTTTAGCTGGGCGTACACCTGTTAGCATCCCCCAGGGCATTTTCCGGCCTGTATATTCGGATAAGGCAATATAAACCTTGCGTGTTAATTCCTTATGTTGAGCTAATTTCTTATATTTGGTTAATTCCTCATATTGGGATAATTCATTGTGATGGATTAATTCCTCATTAGTTGGTTTAAATGACCCTGGATCAGGAATCTTCACACAAAAATTTCCACCTTTAATCACTGTTCCAGGATAAATATAATCACTATCAATATTCATTATATCATTGATATAAATATCTGATTCTTCGCCAGTCTCCAGCAATCTAATTTCATCATTGCTGAAAAACAACCTGATAACATTGTATATATCATACCAAAGGGTTTTTTCATCTAGCTTTACAAAGATCATAATCCCATTCCTCCAAGAAAATTCGTTTTGCTCATGACTTAAGCAATGATGCGAATTTTCTTATTCGCTAAAAAAACGGATTGTTTTTTCTTTCATATCCGATCGTAGTTGCAGTCCCATGGCCTGGATAAACCATAATTTTATCATCCAGCTTCATTAACTTCTCTCTAATAGAATTCATCAGATCATCAGAGTCTCCATTTCCCAGATCGGTTCTTCCTATTGACATTCTAAATAATGTATCACCTGTAAAAACCTTATCATCAACTTTTATGCATATTCCTCCCGGTGTGTGCCCCGGAGTATGTATAATCTCAAGCTCCAATCCCCCCACACTAATAATATCACCATCTTTCAATAATACATCTGCGGAATTGAAAGTTTTGACTATACCAAAAAGATTGGATCCGTTCCGCCACAAATCTGAAAGTGAATCTGCATCTTCTTCATGAATAAGTACTTCGACACCAAGCTTGTACCTGATTTCATCCATGGATATAATGTGATCCACATGTGCATGTGTAAGTATTATATACTTTATTTTCAATCCTAATTGCTCAACCACATCCAAAATGTCCTGTGACTTTGCTCCGGGGTCTATGATAATTCCTTCACCATTATCGCCCAGTATATAACAATTAGATGCCAGCATTCCTGTAGGTAATCTTTTAAAAACCATTTTCCCGACTCCTTAATAGTTCCTCTAGTATATATTCAATTATTTATCCCGTTTTTTATCTACTTGTATACTCCTATATTTATACAAGCATTTTCCAAGATCAAAAATCTTTCTTGCTCTCCAGGAGCAATGTTACCGGGCCATCGTTAAGTAATTCTACATTCATTTCAGCCTGGAATTTTCCGGTCTGAACCTTAATATCATAATTATCGCAACAGTATTTCACAAACTTTTCATAGAGGCTCTCAGCTCTTTCGGGCTTCGCAGCCATATCATAACTTGGTCTTCTGCCTTTTCTGCAATCACCATATAAGGTAAATTGGGATACTACCAGAAGTTCTCCTTTAATATCCAACAAAGACAGGTTCATCTTATCATCAATATCATTAAATACCCTCAGGTTAACAATCTTACCGGCCAGATATTCTATATCTTTTTCATCATCTTCATTTCCTATTCCAAGGAAAACAAGTAACCCTTTTTTTATTTCACCAATTAATATATTCTTAACTTTAACATTAGCCTGGGTAACCCTTTGCACAACTGCTCTCACTTAATAAATTCTCCTTTCAGTTCTTATATAATACTGAAAATGTACTATATATTTAATATTTACCTGGCAACAAAGAACTATCCCTACTTGCATTTTACCCGCCGGCAAGCAAGAAGCATCCCCATTTGCTGGGTACACTACCTTGTCACCTCAAATACTCCTTCTATTTTTCTTAGTTTTCGCAATATTTTGTTCAATTGCTCTGTATCAGTTATCTCAAGAGTGAGAGTCATAATTGCGGTCTGATCCCTTGTTGTTCTGGCATTAATACCCTTCAGAGGGATTTTTGCATCACTGATAGTATTAGTTATATCCATTAAAAGGCTCGACCTGTCATTAGCCATAAGATTAATATCTGCCTTATAGGCAGCATTGGAACCCGTATACCAGCTAACCTCTATCAATCTTTCCTCATCGCCGGGATTATTTTTCACATTAATACAATCACTTCTATGGACCGATACTCCCCTTCCTCTTGTTATATAACCGATTATATTATCCCCAGGTACAGGGTTGCAGCATCTGGAGAGTCTTACAAGGCAATTATCTATTCCCTTTACAATAACTCCATTTACAGGTGCATTTTTTTTCTTTCTATCTGATTTTTGCAAAGCTCCTTCTAGAATATTCTGTTCGAATTCCTCTGCCTTTAATGTCTTTTTATATTCTTCCTTTAATCTGGATACTATCCTGTTTGGCGTAATAGCTCCATAGCCTATGGCGGCATATAAGTCATCAGTATTGTTAAATGTATATTTTTTTAGTACCAGCTCCAGCCATTCTGGCTTAAAAAGCTGACTGTGGGTAAGTCCATGCTTTTTCAGTTCTTTTTCTATTAATTCTTTACCACGTACAATATTCTCTTCTCTTTTCTCTTTTTTAAACCATTGTTTTATTTTGCTTTTGGCTTGCGAGCTTTTTACTATTTTAAGCCAATCACGACTTGGCCCGCCAGAGTTTGACGAAGTCAATATTTCAATAATCTCACCATTGTTAAGTTTGTATTCAAGTGGCATGATCCTTCCATTTACTCTTGCTCCCACCATTTTATTGCCAATAGCACTGTGAATTGCATAAGCAAAATCAATTGGTGTAGATCCTTTAGGCAGATTGATAACATCACCCTTTGGTGTAAAAACAAATACTTCGTCGTTAAACAGATCTATCTTGAAGTTCTCCATAAACTCCCTGGCATCCGGCATTTCCTTCTGCCATTCAAGCAGTTGTCTAACCCACGTAAGCTTATCGTCAAGACTGCTTTTATCCTTAACACCCTCCTTATATTTCCAGTGTGCTGCAATCCCAACTTCGGCCACCCTATGCATTTCCCAGGTTCTTATTTGTACTTCAAAGGGCTGCCCCTGAAAACCTATTACTGTAGTATGAAGAGATTGATACATATTAGGTTTAGGCATTGCAATATAGTCTTTAAACCTTCCCGGAATAGGCTTGTACAACTCATGTACCATTCCCAAAACAGCATAACAGTCCTTTACTGAATCAACTATCAAACGTACTGCAAAAAGGTCATAGATTTGATCCAGAGTTCTGTTTTGCTCTTTCATCTTCCTGTAGATACTGTAAAAATGCTTGGGTCTCCCGTCGATTTGAGCTTTAATGCCAAGCTCTTCTGTCTTAATCTTCAAAGTATTAATTATTTGAGTTATAAAGGCTTCTCTTTCTTTCCTTTTCGTTGCTATCTTGTCAACAAGCTCATAATAACCTTTTGGATCAATATACCTAAGGCAGGTATCTTCCAGCTCCCATTTAATTTTGGATATACCAAGCCTATGGGCAATAGGTGAGTAAATTTCAAGGGTTTCTCTGGCTTTCTCTAACTGTTTTTCCGGGGGGAGATACTTTAGAGTACGCATATTATGAAGCCTGTCAGCCAGCTTTATCATAATAACACGGATATCATTAGCCATGGCCAGAAACATTTTCCTTAGGTTCTCAACCTGCTGCTCTTCTTTTGTACTATACGGAATCTTGCCCAACTTTGTAACTCCATCAACAAGAGCAGCAACTTCCTTCCCGAAATCAACTTTCAACTGTTCCAGTGTGTAGGTAGTATCTTCAGCAGTATCATGTAAAAGTGCCGCTATTATCGATGTACAGTCTAACTCCAGCTCGGCCAGGATAAAAGCAACTTCAACGGGGTGTGTAATATAAGGCTCTCCAGATACCCTTTGCTGTCCTTTATGAGCATTTCGGGAAAGAATATACGCTTTCCTTAATGTCTGTATGTCACAGTTTGTATCATATAGCTTTATTCTCTCAACCAAGCGGTTAAAACTAATGGACATCAATATTCCCCCATACGTATTGGGTTTGCTTATTATTATTTTACTAGTATTCTTTTCTGCAGTTTCATTTGCAATTTCATCCATATATTATTACCCATTATCATGTATTACTCAATCTGGTACATTAACTTGTGCTTGCTTTGGGGAAGCCCATTCAGAAATTTATCAATTTCTTTTAACCTATTTTCACCAATGATTCAACTTTATAATTTTTTAATCTATCCCTGCCATTTAAGAATGACAACTCTATAAAATAAACCAAGCCTACAACTTCTCCACCCAACTTCTCAACAAGTTTAATATTTGATTCTGCTGTACCTCCGGTTGCCAGCAAATCATCCACTATAACAACCTTATCCCCGGGTTTTACAGCATCTTCATGCATCTCCAGTATATCAGTACCATACTCCAACTCATATTCAACACTTATAGTTTTATAAGGTAATTTGCCTTTTTTCCGTATTGGCACAAATCCTTTATCCAGCATATATGCTAAAGGTGCTCCAAAAATAAATCCTCTGGATTCCGGGCCTATTATTAAGTCGACCTCACCTAATTCAAGTATTTTCGCCCTCATTTCCTCCAAACACTGCCTCAATGCATCAGCATCCTGCAGAACAGGTGTAATATCAATAAAATCAATACCCGGTTTCGGGAAATCCATAACATGCCTGAGTTTAGATTCTAAATCCATATTAATTGTCCTCCTGTTTATTTTTTCAGTTTCATAAATACCATAAATAAATTATATACCTCAATAAAGAATGAAGCAAACAAAATAAAATTTATATCTATCTGTAGTATTGCATTATCAGTTGCGCTGTTCTATTCCCATTATACTCATTAATCTCAATATTAAATATCAAGTCCAATTTTATGCTGTTGCTGATACCACTGTACATTTTATCCAGCTCATTCTGTCCAAACCTGCTGATAATATAATTATCAAAAGCTTTTATATCACCAAAGTAAATACAATCAAGACAGTTGTTATTCTTTGTTGCAAGTCTTAGTTTCAGTACATTCTTATTTGCTCCGAGAACCATACCTCTGAATATTCGGATATCCTTCTCTGCAAACAGAGGTTTTGGGTTCCCCTTACCATATGGTTCAAGTATTGTTAAGTCCTCTGCTAAAGAAAGATTAATATACTCAAGAGGTATATGAGCATCAATGTATATCTTTGGAATCAAGTCATCGTCTGTAAGTGCAGTCAGCTTGTTCACCCGTTCTCTAAGAATATCCACATTTTCAACATCCAATGATAACCCGGCAGCCATGGGATGCCCTCCGAATTTTTCTAGTAAATCCTTACATTTTAGCAGTTCTTCAAACATATTATATTCTTCTATGGACCTGCCTGAACCCTTTACACCATGCTCACCATTAGTTAGGATTATGGTAGGTACATTATATCGTTCTCTAATTTTACCAGCTATTATGCCTACGATGCTTTCATGAATATCCGGTTCATATATAACAAAAACTTTATCATTTTTAATATTGGTATTTTCAATAATTTGGGAAACCTCTTCCACACCTTTCATAGTCATGTCTTTTCTTTCTGTATTAAGTTGATGAAGTTCCTCTGCTAAAGCATCAGCTTCTTCAGTATTACTTGTCAGCAGCAGCTTCAAACCCTTCAGTGCACAGTCGAGTCTTCCTGAAGCATTAATACATGGGCCTATTATAAACCCTAGATAATATACATTCAACTTTTTCCCTTCGATTCCTGTATGACGCATTAGTGCTCGAAGACCTATATTCTGTGTATTATTCAACATTTCAAGCCCATTTTTAACAAATATCCTGTTTTCACCAATCAAATCAACTACATCACATACAGTTGCTATTGCTACAAACTCAATCAAAGAATATGCTTCAGATTCCGGAATACCCATTTCACAATATAAAACCTGTATAAACTTAAAAGCAATGCCCGCTCCGCAAAGGTGCTTAAAAGGATAATTACAATCTATCTGTTTAGTATCAATAATAGCATCTGCATCTGGGGTCCTATAGACCCGGCTTCCCTTTTCATCTTCGATAAACGGTATTTCATGATGGTCTGTAATAACAACTGTCAATCCCAGCTCTTTAGCATATTCTATCTGTTCAATAGCTGAAATGCCGTTATCACATGTAATTATAGTATCTACGCCTTCGTTTTTAGCTTTTTCTATAATATTTTTATTAATTCCATATCCATCAAAAATTCGATGAGGTATATCATAATCTACTTTGGCACTACAACGAGATAGAGCTATGTAAAGCAAATATGTGCTTATAACTCCGTCCACATCAAAATCACCGACTATACGAATTTTTCTGTCTTGAGATATTTTATTTTTAATGATTGTTACAGCTTTTTGCATATCCTTCATTAACTTTGGGCTGTGTAATCTTTTAACATCGGACTTTATAAAGCTATTTGCGTTATCCAGGTCTGTAATTTTTCTGTTTACCAATATTTTGCACAATAATTCACTAACGCCCAAAGCTTTGGACATTTCGCAAAAATTGGCTTTTGGATTTTTCAACAGCCACCTTTCATTCTTAAGCATAAAATCACCTGTATCCTTTTTTAGATATAGTCATTCATTTGCAGCATAAATACCATTATAAAGTATTTGCATTTTTTATACAAATTAAATTCTGCGAGAGGGTGCATTTATTAAATATGATGAAATATTTATCAGGTGCTGTTGTTACGGCACCTGATAAATCGTAGAACACCCTTACTTAACTGCAGCTATACCCCACCATATTTGACCATATTCATTGTAAAATTCTATTTACTTACAAAAAGCCCAGTGACCTCATTAAAAATACCCAACCGAAAAGAGTTACCATAGAAAATAAAGTGGAAAAGATTACTATCTGAGCTGCAAGATCGCTGTCACTATCCATATCCTTGGCCATTACATAGCTGGAAACAGCTGTTGGACCGCCAAATAATACAATAAGCGGAGCCAGGTCAGTTCCTCTGTATCCCAAAAGTACCGCAATAAACAAAAATATTGCGGGCATGATTGCCAATCGTCCTACAACAGTTAGGAACAGCTCTTTTCTATTATTTTTTACTGTTTTCAATTGAAACTGTCCTCCAACAGCTAATAGCGCAAGTGGTGTAGCCAATGAAGCCAGGTCAAAAACAGGCTTCAATATAATGGAGGGTAATTCTGCAGGCATCAGTACATAGATAATACCTAACAAAGAACCGATAATAAGTGGATTTGTTGCAATTTTTTTAACAAGACTCCAGGAAAGTGGATTAACCTCTTTTCCATGGGAGAACCAACTCAAAACCATAACTGCCATAAAGTTATAAACAATAATAGAAAATGGTACCAGTGCAGCAGCCGATCCAATTTTATCTTCCCCAAACATGTTAATTACAATTGGAAGACCTAATATAATATAATTGCTGCGGAAAATACCCTGTATTATCGCTCCGCACTTTTTTCTATTATGGACAACTAATGGTATAAATGTCATAAGTACACCTACTGCAAATAAAATAGAAAGAACTACAAAAAGTATATATGGTCCTTTCAGAAAGCCCTGAATACCATATTGGGTAATATTCTTAAACAACAGACAAGGCAATGCCACCCGAAAACAGAATTTGTTGGCTATTGTTAAGAAGTTATCATTAAACAAGCCATAACGCTTAAATAGATAGCCTAGAACAACAATGGCAAAAGTAGGTGCAAGTGCATTAATTGTAAAAAAAAGACTCTCCAACTTTCTATCCCCCCCTTAGTTAAACATTTAATTTAACTTCATGCAATTGTTTCTTATTTTTCTTTCAGACAATTTTATGAGTACAACTTTGCCCGGAGTTGAATTTAAAGCTCTAAGCAGCGTAACGTCAGCTCCTGTTAAATATTTCTGCACTTTAAAAATACACCCATAAGCTTTATTTTATTTGTAATATTCGGATATTAGAGTATCATAATAGTAAAGCATTGTAAAGAAACTTGGGTGCATTTTCTATATTTGAGGGAAAATATGGCAAGAAGCGATTTCCATGTATAATATTCACTTCAGCAACGGATTGTAGCGTTTAAGTCTACAGAAAAATTCTACCCGTCACATTTATCATCCATGTGTCTCGTATGTTGACAGCTTATGCATACGAGACACAACATTAATGTTGTGCAT
>DAOSDD010000082.1:0-17053 GCA_035362115.1 Clostridiales bacterium
CTTGTATTAGCAATTCCTATACCTTTAGTTTCCCCTCCGTTGTATAGCAAGATATTAAGGCGCTTTAATTCTTCTTCAGACATACCAGTACCATTATCTGATATACATATATACATAAAATCACCTTTTGTATAAGCTTTTAATAGTATAGTTCCTTGATTTCCGTTTCCTTTAAATCCATGAATAATAGCATTCTCTATTATCGGTTGGAGAATAAAACGCAGCAATTGTACATTTTCTAGCCCTTCTTCAATTTTAGTCTCAAATATAATACCTCCACCGTAGCGCATATTCATAATGTGCAGATAATACTTAAGCATTTGTAGTTCTTCTTGCAAGCTGCACATAGGATTGTCCGTTTTAAACATGGGAGCAATAATGTTTCCAAGGGCAGTAACTGATTTAACAATAGGTTTTGCATTAGCTATAATTGCCATCCATTTTATTGTGTTTAATGTGTTAAATAAGAAGTGCGGATTAATCTGGTTACGTAAGGCATTTAATTCGCTTTTTCGTCGTTCCTGCTCTATAATTTTATTTCGTTCGGTTAACATCTTCAAGTTCGTAAGCATTTCATTATAATGCCACACCAAAGTTGATATCTCGTCGTTTCCATGAGCATTCAACAACTGATCATAATAACCGGCACCTGCACGGCACATGCTTTCTTCTAACTTATTCAGCGGTGAAAACACCTTTTTCATCCACATAAAGAAGGATAGACAGGTAATACTTAGACCTAAAAAGAACATAAGGAACAGTGTCCTTTGAATCAATGATAAATCACTCCAGTATTCACCAAGTAGTACTTCATTTGTAATAATAAGATTGCCAGATGACAAAGCGGGATACCAAAGAAGCAGACGCTGCTCCTCTTTACTGTATGATATTTCACCTGGTGTATTTATATTTATATAGTGAAACTGTTTATAGATAGTTCCGATTTCTGCCTTATTGCCAGAAGAGAAAATGGTTCCATTTACATCTACAAGACGTATGATGCAACTGGAATTGGATGCTATTCCACTATAAAGCATATCAATTTCCTTTTCTTCCAGATTAATTACAAGTGTACCACCAGTTATTTGTTTTACTGCACTAACAAGTGGTATTGATATATTATCTGCTGAGTAAAGTTGAAAATCCGCAGTGGATAAACCACTGTGAAGTGTAAGCTTTCTTACAGCTTTTTCAAGCATCGCAAGTACCTGAGCTGATTTTTTGATATCCCGGGGATAGAAAAAATAACGTACATTTTTAGCAGTAATACAAAGAGTATGCCCTTCATCTAAAAACAGATAAACAGAATGTATGTATGGAAAATTCAAGAACATGTCATTAACCACATGAGCAAAATCGTTAATTGAATAAATTATATCCACCTCGGAATAATTATTGTAATTGAGCAGTGATTTGATTGAAGGTGCATAAATAAGCATATTCATCTGTCTGTTAAGGTTTTCATATAAACTATTTAAAGCCGTAGCAATCTGCATAAATTCAGCTTTAGAATTGCGGCGGTTGATACGCTCGATTACAGAATGCATTGTGCGGTAACTTAATGAAGATGATAAGGTAAGTGTTAATATCATTCCTATTATAAAATAACATATAAATCGTATACGTATGCCGCCAAAAAATTGTTTAAGATGCATCAATAACAAATGTTGCTTCACGCAGTTCACCTCTTCAAATTGTTCCGGTATTCATTAGGAGTCATACCTGTATGTTTTTTAAATACACGTATAAAATATGTGGTATTAGTAAATCCTACTTGTTCACCAACCATGTAAACAGTTTTACTATGGTCCGAAAGAAATATTTTAGCATGTTCAATACGGATTTTGTTAATAGTATCTATAAACGATTCACCAACAGTATGTGTGAAAAGATAACTTAAATAGTTTGGTGTTACTCCTGCATAATCCGCCACTGTTTCAAGGGAAATATCATCTTGATAATGTGCATTCATATAAGATAATGCTGCGTCTATCTTGAGGGGCAAGGTGTTTTTCACGTTCTGCTCAAGCGCTTTCAATGCCTCGATACGAAGCTCAGGAAGGTAGTGATAGCCATTTTGAATAGAACTAACACCAAAGTATGCATCTGCACCTATAAAATGGGTAATTGCATCCTTAACAGCATACAGGATTTCATTAATCAGGGATGGGATCCGTGCATGTTCTACATCTCCAAAACTAAAGAGTAAGATATATTCTGACTTGTAATCACAATAGGCCTCCCCACGATTATAATCTGTAAATACTTTGTCCAGAACACCCAATAAAAAGTTGCAGAATTTGCGTCCACGGGTATCTCCGCTTGATTCGATAAGGGACTTATAGTCAGGTAACTGCATTATAACGAGACATAGCTTATCTTCGGACAGACGCATGCGGGAATGATTAACAAAGGAAGCAAAAACATCAACAGGCAAGCTTTTATATAATAAGAAGTCATCTAGCATTTGTCCCTTAATCAAATTCCGGTCGATCCATTGAGTTTCAAAGATACTGGTTTCATGTCGTTTATCCAGTGTTTCACGACATTTTACAAGAATCTGTTCTATCTCTTCCGGACTCATAGTCAGTTTTAGTATATAGTTTGATACACCAAGAGAAAGCGCTTCTTGAGCAAGTGAGAATTCATCAAGGCATGTTAATATGATAATTATTAGTTGCTTATCCTGTTCCCGAATTTTGCGAATCAATGTCAAACCGTCCATCACCGGCATTCGCAGGTCTGTAATTAAGATGTCCGGGCGTTGAGTGGTATAGGCTTCCAATGCTTCCTTACCATTGGAAACATCGGCAATTACTGTCATCCCTAGCTGCTCCCAATTGAGCATACTCTTTAGTCCTATTCGAACAAGCATTTCGTCCTCTACAATCATTACACGGTACATTATAAATCCACCCCGTACTAATACAAGATAATCCTTTGATATTTTATTTCATTTTCATTATAACATATTTTATATCATATTTTCACGTCCTTTGCTACTTCCTTTTTCTTGCATTTTCCTACTCTTATCACGAACCCTTTCAGAGGAAGACAGCTATTTTGATCCTTTCTTCCTGGAAATTAATTGTTATTAACCTATCTTAATTCATAAATGTTACTGGTCAATTTCAGTCCTCCTCGTTTTGTTTATTTGAGATTGCTCTGTTCACAGGTGTATGTTTCCTCATAAAAGAAGCATCCTCTATGACTCACCCTGTCAAATGGCTTATAGTATATCGCAGCTAAGCTGCAAGCTTTCGAAGTGTGAAAAACGCTGCGATAAATTAAGGTGCTGTATTTCCTCAAAAAGCCATGTAGCGGTTGCACTACATGGCTTTGAATAAAATGTTTGTTTTTATTATTAACTTTTTAATGAAAATAGTATATCGAAAAGCATATAAATTAACTTGGATGCTTCAGCTCTGTTTGCAGTATCCTTAGGTGCAAAGGTACCATCAGGTTTTCCTGTAAAGAATTTATACCTGGTTCCTATTGCTACAGCATCTTTTGCATAGCTTGCAATATCACTGCTATCTTTAAATGTATCCAAATAAGCGGCTTTGTTTTCTGGAACCTTTTTCCCCATAATTCCTTTAAGTACATTGGAAAGCATTGCAGCCATTTCTTCTCTTGTTATTTTATCATTAGGTGCAAATATTCCTCCGGGCCTTCCCTGTACAATACCAAAGCTTGCAGCTGATATTACTTCACGATAGAACCAGTCGCTTGTATTGACATCGCTGAAGATGTTCTCTGCTTTATCATCAAACAGCTTAAATACCCTGACTATCATTGTTGCAAATTCAGCTCTGGTAACATTTTTATCAGGTGCAAACATGTTTCCACCTATACCTTTGATAATTTCCTTAGATGCCATAACTTCAATGTATCTTGCAGCCCAAAATTGGCTTGTTACATCACTAAACTTAACATCATTAAGTTTAATTGCATATTTGCTAAAATGCTCAGTTTTAAAGAATACTCTACCAGTTTGCTCATCATATACACCAATGATATTCTCAAGCTCACCATTTTCGTTAATATAGAATACAGTCATTTTTTCCATGTCTTCTCCGGGCTTTGGTATATAAGGTACTGATACCATAATAGGCCTGTTGAAGTTTTTCACTCTCTCATCGTCTGCTGTAATGCAAAAACTATACACAGGAGCATCTCCCACAAGACTCTTTATTTCATCTGATAGTTCACTAACATTCAGAATCTCAGAATTAAGAGTTATTGAGCTGGCATTTTCAAGTGCAATAGCATCTGTTGGAACTATAAATGTTGCAATGTCAGTTTCAACCTTCATTCTGTTGATACCCTTTTCTTCAAGAGCAATAACCAGATTTGCAGGTATCTTCACATCAGCATTAACTACGTTATCAGAGCCGCTCTGTGCATAGAGGCAAAGAATAGCTTCTAGAGCATCATCAACTCCTGCTTTTTTGAGAGCATCGTTCAGCTGTTTAACCGTGTCCACTATAAAGTCAAGTTTATTATTTATTTCAGCGTCTATAAGTTCCCCATCTTTAGTTCCGCCAAATATTACTTCGGCTTCACATTTTCCATCTACATCTACAGTTTCAGCATCGACGATTAAAGTTCCTATCCTACCCATTATAGTATTTGCAAAGTTATTTAACCGCTTCTCAATTAAATCATAATTTTCATTTATATTTTCTTCTGTAAGTTTTGCAACCAAATATCTAGTCTTTTCTATGAGATCATTTGTAAGTCTAACTACAGTTTCAGAGTCTTCAATATCTAAAATAAGTTCAGCGACCTGGCTTATCTTTGTTGCTATATCTTTCGCAAGCTTTTCTAAATCTTTCCCAGCTGCTTTTGATATAGCACCTTCGTCTATTTGGTCAATAATGTCAATAATTGTTTTTGCTTCATCCGGTTCAGTATCACCTGGTTCCGGTTCTTCAGGCTCTTCTGGCTTTCCTGGCTCCTTTGGCTCTTCAGGCTTAGGTTTTTCTGGTTCTACTTTTTGTTCAGGCTCTCCCGGATCTTCCGGTTGTTCTGGTTCTTCCGGTTGTTCTGGTTCTTCTGGTTGTTCTGGTTCTTCTGGTTCATCAGGTTCTTCAGGCTCTTCAGAAACTGCAAAGTTAATCTTATACTCGCTGGTTGTTATTCCATCCTTTGCTGTTACCAAAATAACAGTTGTTCCAGGCAGTCCTGATGCTGGAGTTATAGCACATTCAACACCTTCAACTGTAGGTACTGCTTCTGTTTTAGGTACCTCTTTAGTGCCAAATGGTAATACAATGTCATAGTTCATTGTTGTCGGACTAAAGTCTTTAAGGGATATACCATTAATAGTAATATTATTCAGCGTCGCATCCGTCAAAGAGTTTGTAACATATGGAACTTGGTTCGCAGTAATCACTCCAGGTGTCGGAGCAGTACCAGATTCAAGTTTTTTCAATATAACTGTTCCTTCATTGGGATAAGCATACTGTATGCTCAAATCCTCAAGTGTATCCTTATTAAGATTCATTCCTACATTATATCTGGCTTGCGATAGTTTTTCGACTGGTGTGTCTCTTGAAATAAATAGTGTTCTTCCGCCAGTATTTTCAAGGGTCACTCCTGCCAATTCCACTACCTGCTCATTAGTCAGGCTTGTTCCATATTTTTTGTTGAAGTCTGTCAATGTTTTTGCCTTCACTCCAGCATCATTAGGTTTTATCCATATTACTAAAACACCCTTTGGAGGTATGATTTTGCTTGTTGTCAGGTCCCAAGTTTTAACTGATGCACCATTGCTTGCATACCATTCAATCCTGTAATCTTTAATATCAACAGGCACATTACAGTTGTTATAAACTTCAACAAATTCATAAGTATCACTGTTACAACCTTCATCTATTGAAGAATTAGGCAATATTTCTGTAATAAGCAATTCCGGTATTGTGATTGCTTTTACGGCTCCAACTACTTTTTCACCTGCTTTTCCTGTCACCCTGACATAAACTGTACGTAAATCTATGTTATTTGGAATATTTGGAATATTGAATCTTACTTCACGCTTTTCACTTATCCCTATAGAGCTTATTGATTTTTCATCTAATAAACTACTTTCTATAGTATTAACCCTGAATAACTCAACCTTAATATCTGTTATTACTGCCTCTCCATCGTTTTGTATTTCCGCTTTTATCTGTACCGGCTTTTCATTATTCCCATCATCTAACCCGGTCTCAAGATTTGACAGCATTAGCGGCTTACTATTTTCAATCCAAATTGGTGCAGTCACAGCCCAATAATTATGAGCAAATTCAACTTTAACATAGTAATAACTATATATAGGAGGAAGCTCAAAATTCCACTTAACATCATTTGAATTAAACTGCTTTGATGCTGCTATGGAACGTCCATCTGCTATAACACTAATTTTAGTAATATTATAATCAGGATGGTATGCTTCTATGCTTACATTAAGTTGTTCAGGGTCATTAAGCCGTGAACCCATGACATATCCGTTAATGCTGTACATTATTCTTAATTCTCTATCTTGTGTGGAGTAAGTCCTATTCTTACGCAATGACTCCAGAATATTTTCTTTCGTCAGTCTTGGAGCGAGAACAACAGTTTGTCTTGTGTACTTTGCCCAATCTCCAATATGGGTGTCATCATTGTTTGTAGGACTAATATGCCATCCTTTATCAAGAGCTCTAGCATATTCTATTTCATGATCTGGTGTATATACCTCCATAAGATTTACAACCTCATCTACCTCTTCACTATAGTATCCATATTCACTAAAATCTCCCCATACAAAGCCGGGGTGGTTAAACTGTGAAACTGAACCTGGTGTATTCACTAAATTGTTATAATAATTTGGCATACATACAGATGTATTGTTTACCCTTGTTTCAACCCATCCTGTATTATATGAATTTATATGTCCCCACCATCCAGTGTTGGAATTCCATGTCATCTCAAAGCCAGGAATTGTTACAAATTCATCCGATTTATTGTAACTATCTGCAATATCGAGGAGTTCCCTCCATTGTTGCTGAGAAACATAATCTCCATGATCAGTCAACCCGAAGAAATCTACTACTGAAATGTCACGAGCAAAAGAATAAGCTTCATCTGGAGTACCTGTACCATCAGAATATGAAGAATGGCTGTGAATTTGACCGCTATATAAGTTATAAACAGCCGGACCGATTCTGAATGACCATGCTTTTACTGTTTTGTTTTTAGCTGGAGAATTATCACACAACTCTAATCTTACATTGCAGTCTCCTGCACTCAAGTCTGAATCAGGTATATATTTAATATATGTGTCATTTTTAACTGTCTTTGAAGTAACGTCTGTTTCATTTACAAACAACTTAACAGAGGAAGAATCAACAGATGATGAATCCTTATATTCTGCATATATTTCAGGTCTATAATTTTCTTCTATATAGAATTCATCAATTGGGTGCATCTTCGTTATTGTAGGGCCTAAAGTATCTTTTACAGTTACAGTATTAAAATCCCCTGGTTGCAATAGTGAAATCACGTTATTGATTCCATCACTTGCCTCAATATAATATTTTATATAAGAAGATCCAACAATGTCTTTATACGGTATACCAACCTCATAGGTACCTGGGTTTGTATAGTCTTCATTCATTTCTATACTCACAACTCCAGGAGTATTAAATGTTTCATAGTAAAGTTTTACCATTCTTACCTGTGTTTCATCTTCTACATAGGCTGTTATTTTCAATTGTGCAGGATCTACTTCTCCTTGCAATGGTTCATTTTGTATTGTAGGACTAACTGTATCATTATAATTCAAAGGTCTTTGCTCATATGTTATGCTTCCAGGTGTAGGATCTAAGCCACCTTTAATCTTTACCATTTTGTTTGAATTATCAGTCGGGTATTTATATATTATACTTTTACTCTCTATAACATATTTAATATCTAAATCCAGTTCATCGTTATACGTAGCCGTACATATATAATCACCAATTTCTGCGCCATCTCTGGCTACCATAATTGTCTTTTCACCAGTGTTTTGCAAATGAAAAGCTCCAGGCCTTTTATCACTATCTCCATCCGCCAAAAATACAGGTGTACTGAAAGGCATGTTATAATGTTTTCTGAATGCTGAAATAGCACTATTCTTCATATCCGCATCCATAGTATCACTTTCGCCGGTTTTGAAAAACTTTCTTGAATCCATGTTATAAATCCAAATAACTGCAGTTTGACCGGGATATATTATTGCGTCTTCAGCTAAATCTAATGTTTTTATATCTTGCGGATTTTCCTTATCCGGTAAATACATCAGTTTATAATCTTTAATGTTAATATCATTATTGCTTGCATTATATAGCTCCAGGAATTCGTAAACATCACTTCTATCCTGCTTTCCATTAATGATTTCACCAATCGGATTGGGAAGGAGCTCAGTAATCAATATCTCGGGAATAACAGGCCCTACCTGCGTCTCTACTGTAACTATTGAAAATGTCCATGCCTTAATAGTTGTATTCTTTGAAGGTGCATTGTCGCTTACTTCAAGCCTGACAATATATTTACCTTCAAAAAGAGGAACATCAGGTGAATATATGATTGAATTATCGTTTATTTCTGCTTTGTCTGTTATGTCCTCATCATTCAGATACAATTTGATTGCTTCTGAATCAATTCCCGAAGCATCTGAATAACTTGCACTTATAACAGGTTTATAGTAATTATAAAAACAGTTTCCATCTACCGGATTCATAATGTTTACTGATGGTCCATCATTATCCGTAATAGAAGTAATATATGGACTACTGCTCTCTATTGGTGACGTAACTGTATTCTGACCATCACTTGCTTCAATGTAATATTTAACATATGCTGACCCTAAAATATCCTTTTCAGGAATTACATATTGGAATAAGTTTTCATTCTCTTGTTCCGGTATCATCCTCACGCATTTCATACCACATGTGTTAAAAGTTTCATAATAAAGATCAACAGTACGAACTTCGTCGTCATCTGTTACTACAACAGATATCGTTAATGCTCCGGGCTCTATACTGCCTACCGGTGGCTCATACTCTATCACAGGTGCAGCAGTGTCATCGTAATTAATGGGTTTTTGTTCTGCTCTTATCTTCCCAGGAGTAGGTTCTGGAAAGACACCCATTTTTACCATACAATTAGTGTTGTCTGTAGGACACTTGTATAAAATTGAACCGTCCTGAGCTGCAGTATCTGCATTTCCTCCACCTTCATTATATGTCGCTATACAGATGTAATCACCGATTTCTGCATCATCTCTGGCTATCATGACAGATCTTTTTTCGGTATTTTGAAGGTTGAATGATGTCCCTATATTGAAAGTACCGATAATCGAATACAAAGCAGCATCAGGCGGCACATTATAATGTTTTCTGAATCTTGAAAGTATACCGTCGTTTATATCTTCATAAGAACCAAGTGCTTTTAAAGAATCATCATTATATAACCATATTACTGCAACATCTCCAGGTTTCATATAGGCATCAAAATCTATATCAGTGCTTCTTGTTTTCGTTGCTGTTTGCTGATACATTAATTTATAACTTTTCAGGTTTATTGTTTGGTCAGTAGTATTATAAAGCTCAACAAACTCAAAAACGTCACTTGTGTCTATTTCTCCAGTGGCATTAGCAACTATCTCAGTAATCAACAGTTCCGGGACATAAGGTCTATCACTACCCGTTATAGAAATATTGTATGGTTCACTGCTATCTGTTGGTGATGTAATTGTATGCAGTCCGTCACTTGCTTCGATATAATATTTAAGATATGTTGACCCCAAAATATATTCTTCAGGAATTTCATATTGGTATAAGTTTTTATTATCTTGTTCCGGTATCAGTCTTATACATTTAAATCCTGAAGTTTTTTCAGTTTCATAGTGTAATTTGACACTTCGAACTTCTGTTTCATCTGTTACTTCAGCAGTTATTGTCAGAGCTCCCGATTTTACACTTTTGGGGAGCGGTTCATGAACTATCACAGGTGCAGCAGGGTCATTGTTATTAATTGGTTTTTGTTCCGGATATATTTCCCCCGCAGTAGGTTTCAGAATAACTTCCATTTTTTCCATGTTATTAGTGTTGTCTACAGGACATTTGTATATAATTGAACTGCCATCAATTTTAGTATCTGCATCTCCGCCACCTTTATTATATGTCGCTATACAAATGTAATCACCAATTTGGGCACCATCTCGAGCTATCATGACAGATCTTTCATTGGTATTCTGAAGGTTGAATGATGTCCCTACATCGAAAGTACCGATAATCGGATACAAAGCAGCATCAGGCGGCATATTATAATGTTTTCTGAATTCGGAAAGTATATCGTCATTTATGTTTTCAAAAGGAGCAAGTTTTTTTAAAGCATCATCATTGTATATCCATATTACTGCAATATCTCCAGGTTCTATATAAGCATCAAAATCTATATCAGTGCTTCTTACTTTATCTGCAGTTTGTTGATACATTAATTTATAGTCTTTAAGGTTAATTTTTTGGTCACTACTATTATAGATTTCAACAAACTCAAATAAATCGCTTGCGTCTGTTATTCCGGAAGAGTTAGCACATATCTCAGTAATCAACAGTTCCGGGACATAAGTCTTATTAGTATCGTTTATAGAAATATTGTACGGTTCACTGCTATCTGTTGGTGACGTAACTGTATGCAGTCCATCACTTGCTTCAATATAATATTTAATATATTTTGACTCCAAAATATCTTCCTCCGGAATTTCATATTGGAATGAGTTTTCACTATCTTGTCCCAATATCATCTCCACACATTTCATACCTGAAGTTTTTTCAGTTTCATAGTATAGTTTAACACTATAGAACTCTGCTTCAGATGTTACGGTAGCAGTTATTGTCAGAGGTCCGAGATCTATGCTGTCTGCCGGTTGCTGATGAACTATCACAGGTGCAGCAGAAATATTGTCGTAATCAATTGGTTTTTGTTCATCGTGCACTACACCCGCAGTAGGCGGTGAAATAACCTCCATTTTTTCCATGTTATTAGTATTATCTGTCGGACATTTGTATATGATTGAACTGCCATCAGTTCCGCTATCTGCACTTCCACCACCCTTATTATATGTCACTACGCAAATGTAATCACCAATTTCTGCGTCATCTCTGGCTACCATAACAAACCTTTCACCGGAATTTTGAAGGTTGAATGTAGCGCCTTCGAAGCTACCGAAAACTGCATATAAAACAGCGTCATCTGGCATACTATAATGATTTCTGAATCGTGCAAGTATACTGCCATCTATGCTTTCAAAAGAACCGAATTTATTGCTAGAATCATTATTATAAATCCATATTACTGCAACTTTACCAGGTTCTATATCAACATTATAATCTAAATTAATAATTCTTATTGATGATGGAGTCTCATACAATAATTTATAATCTTTTAAGTTAATACTATTATCACTACTGTTATATAGCTCAACAAATTCAAAATAATCTACTGTTTCTTTTCCTTCTCCGGTAGGGTTAGGACACACCTCAGTAAACAGCAGTTCAGGGACATAACGTTTATTGGTATCATTTATAGAAATATTGTACGGTTCACTGCTATTTGTTGGTAATGTAACTGTATGCAGTCCATCACTTGCTTCGATATAATATTTAATATATGTTGACCCCCACATATCTAAAGGACAAATTGTATGTTGGAATGAGTTTTCACTCTCTTGTTCCGGTATCATCTTTACACATTTCATACCTGAGGTTTTTTCAGTTTCATAGTATAATTTAACAGTACGAAGTTCTGTTTCATCTGTTACTTTAGCAGTTATCGTCAGAGGTTCAGGTTCAACACTGTCTGCTGGTGTCTGATGCTCTATTACAGGCTCATCAGGGTCATCGTAATTAATGGGTTTTTGTTTTGCGATTATTTCCCCCGGAGTAGGTTTCTGGTTGTTACCTATCTTTACCATGCAATTAGATCCATCTGAAGGACACTTGTAAATAATTGCACCATCCTCAACTTTTGTATCTTCCGTGGTGTCTGTACCTTCATTATATGTCGCTATACAAATGTAATCACCAATTTCTGCGTCATCTCTGGCTACCATGATAGTCTTTTTGCCAGAATTTTGAAGGTTGAAGGTACCTGTGCCGCTACCTAAAACTGTATACAAAGCAGCATCAGACGACATATTATAATGTTCTCTGAATTTATTAAGTATATTGTTGTCTATATTTTCATAAGGACCAATTTTGCTTAAAGAATCACTATTGTAAATCCATATTACTGCAACTTTTCCAGGTGCTATATTTGCATCATAATCTATATCATTAATCCGTATATCTGTTTGACTTACTTCATACATTAATTTATAATCTTTTAGGTTAATTGTTTGATTACTACTGTTATATAGCTCAACAAATTCAAAAACATCACTTGGTATTCCCTCTCCGGAAGGATTAGGAACCAGCTCAGTAATTAGCAGTTTCGGGACATAAGGTTCATCAGTATCGTTGTTGTTTATATTATTTTCCATATCAACTTCCCCATGCTCGCCACTACTATCTACTTCCAGGGGTTCCTGTAAATTCTCAATTGGTTGCAACACAGTATCTTCATCACCTGCATTTACCGTTATACAGGAGCCAATCCCCAATAATGTACTTGCTAGTAAGGTTAATGATAGTAATACTGATAGTAGTACATTATAATATTTTTTCATATTTATTAACTCCTTTCTTACTCCTTGTAATCTCAACTTGTTGTTTTCATTTTCACGATGATCAAGATAATTCGGATCATGCGAATCAGAACCAAATATTATCTTGATACCATATCCTCAAGAGTTAGCATAAATTCAGGTTCACAGGGCTTATCATTTAACAGAAAAGTGTAGCCATCCTTTGTGCCATATTTAGCACAATAATCATTCAATGATTTTGAAATAGGTGTAAGCTCTACGCTATAATAAAAACCCTCACACTGATATTTCTCATATAAGAGCTTTTATTTATACATATAAAAGGAAGGGATATTAATATTAGCATGATCTGTTATACCAAATTGCTTTAGCCCGGTATCCTTTGCTGAAGCGATTAGCTCTTCGACAGGGATGCTTGCATCATAAAATGCTTCAGAATGGATGTGCCAGCCGGAATCATACATAAAAAATACCGCCTTTCTTTTTAATGTAAATATTTCCCATAAGGTAATAATTATCACCCTATGGGAAACTATAAGCACATTTAAAACAAGCACAAAACAAATATCCAATTCTTTAATTAACTTATTTCCCCATATATCTATCATAAGCAGCTTGATATAGTTCAGTAATTCTATCAATCTTATATTCTTTCAATTTTTTAATAAAGTCATCATATTCTGCATCTATATCAGCAACCCCTGTCATCCACTCAACTTCTTTCTTTTCTATTAAATTCTGTATCTGTGGGAGCAAGCGGGCAATTTCATCTATCTCTTCAGGAGTTCTTATTACTCCTCCCGGATAGACTTCTTTTTTAGCATAAGGAGCATAAACCACCGAATAAATATATTTAGTTTCGGCATCTTTCCCCAAGTAAATGATATTTTTTTCCATTTTCCTTTCTGCTTCGTCTTCTATTTTCATGTCGTAAGATTGTATACGCATTCTTTCTACAAGTGCATCTGTCAAAGCATACGGCATCATTCTTGAAGAAGATTCCATCATCCACTCCGTAGTATTACGTCCTTCAGGTGTAATCCTGCGTGCATAAGTTCCATCGTCTCTTTTTTCAACCCATTCACCAAATGCACCCCAGCATTCCTGCACACTCTCATCTTCAGAGTACAATTCATCAACATACCTTGCAAGTGTTTCAGGTGATTTACATTTGCTACTCACTACAAATATATGGGGTACTATACCTTCTATTTGATTACCCCATAATCTTGTACCATTCGGTCCCGCTACAGGAGGCATAGGTACATATGGTGCATCAGAATTACCCGGAGTTCTTATTCTTGGACCTACTTCGTCATCACCCATCCATCCATTTGTCATTCCATATATAGGCGGATCAGCTTGTACTCCTTTACTTCTGAATTGTTCCCTAGTGTGTGAAAAGGCTTCTTTATCAATCAGTCCATTTGTATAAAGATCTCTTACATATTTAACAACATCCTTATATCTTGGATCTGTAGCTACAAAAAAGACTTTCCCATTTTCAACATTTTCCTTTTTACCCGGACCTATTAACCCAAAAGGTCCAAACATGGATTCTCTAAAAGAACGACCATCGCTATAACAGAACGAATATGGAATTTCATCCGGTTTTCCATTACCATTCGGGTCTTTTGTCTTGAAAGCCATGAGAACTTCTTTTACTTCTTCAGTAGTTTCAGGTGTTTTTAATTTCAGTGTATCAAGCCATTCCTGATTAATAATCCATGTAGTATTTATGTATGTATCTCCTCCAGGCCATACTGACCAGAAATTAAGCCTTGGAAAACCATACATTTTTCCATCCGGCATTTTTGACATTCCTTTGACATCCGGATATTCTTTCATTAGCTTTTTCAAATTGGGCATATATTTATCGACATACTCATCAACAGGAAGAAAAATCCCAGTAGGTGAATATCTTACAATGTCATCATTTTTTATTATGCCCACCATAGCATCAGGAAAATCATTTGTTGCAAACATTGTCATTTTTCTTTCATTCAATGTAGTTGACATAACATAGATGTAATTCAATTTCACATTTGTTCTCTCTTCTCTTTCTTTGTAAAGAGGTAAATCATTAGTGTCTACATGTCCAGATCCATAAGTAATCATCAAGTCAAAGGTTTCTCTATTCTTTACAATTGGAATGCCTTGAAGATAAAGATTGTCTTTCATTGGGCGTACATCACCTTCGCTTGAAATAGTATCAGATAATTTTGACGCTCCTTTATCTTTAGTATCTTCCTTATCTTTGGTAATACAACCTGAAATAACAGATAATACTAAAAGAATTGAGATAACTAAAGACAAATTTTTAATGCATTTTTTTAACATTTTATTGCCTCCTTATTATATTATTTTAAAACTATACTGAAGTTTTACATTTATTTATTAACTCTATCATTAACGATAGAGTAATAACCTTGTGTCGCACCTAACCCTTAATAGAACCAATCATTATGCCTTTAGCGAAATACTTTTTTATAAGAGGTAATACTACAACGATAGGTAAGCATGCCGCTATAACAATGACATATTTTATAGATTCCGAAATTTGCTGCATTAAAACTGACAGCAAAGCATCCGATTCTTCTGATTCCATTTGTTTTGCAGTTATTTGAGACCGCAGTAAAATATCTCTAAGTATAAGTTGTAATGGATATTTTTTAGGGTTATATATATATAATAACGCGCTCCCATAAGCATTCCAATGTTCTATTCCATATTGCAAGGCTAATATTCCAATGATTGCTCCCGATATTGGGATTACAATATTTATGAAAAATTTGAAATTACCACACCCATCAATTAAGGCAGAATCAAAAAGCTCATCCGGTATAGTAGTTTGAAAAAAAGTTCTTGCTAGTATTAATTTTGATGTTGAAATTGCTCCGGGTAACACTAAAGCCCATATTTTATCTAATAAGCCCAATTGTTTTACAACAATAAAATTAGGTATCATACCTCCACCAAAAAACATAGTAAATATTATAAATATAGTTAATGGTTTTTTCAACTTGAAATCATCTCTTGATAGCACGTATGCAGCAGGAAGTGTCATCACCAGATTTACTATTACACCGACAACAGTATAAATTGTACTATTAAGATATCCTGTTTTTAGGCGTTCATCTCGTAATACGCGTTGAAACCCTAAAAAATTATTTCCCTTTGGTAAAAGAACAACTTGACCACTCGCTACAGCTGATGGAGAACTGATAGACGCAATTACAACAAAATACATAGGGTAAAATACAATAATAGCAAAAATAGTTAAAAGTACTATATTAAAAAAATCAAACACATCATCACCACTAATACCATTTTCGGCAATATTTCTAATTCTCGACTTCCGCTTCTCGTTTTTCATTCTTATTCTCATCCTTTTCTCCATAAATCTTTTCTTTTTCTCCTTTTACCATAAACTACTTTCGGATACTTGTCTGGATACAAAATTAGCTATTAGTAATAATATAAAATTAACAACTGAGTTAAATAAACCAATTGCTGCTGAATATGAGTATTGCATACCTATAATACCAACCTTGTAAGTATATGTTGATATAATTTCACTTACTTCAATATTAAAAGGAGTCTGCAGGAGATAACTCTTTTCCCAACCAAGACTCATAAGTCCCCCCATCTTAAGTATAAGTTGTATTACAAATACTTTTGCAATAATCGGAAGCTCAATATTAATTATCTGCCTAAACTTTGATGCTCCGTCTATTCTGGCAGCTTCATATAACTCTGGATTTATTCCTGTAAGAGCGCCTGTATATATAAGTGAACTCCAACCGGCATATTGCAGTATGCCTGGAATAACATAAACATAAGCATATAGCTCCGGTTTATTAAGAAAATCTATTACTTCTATCCCTAATTTAGTTAAAATAATGTTAACAATGCCTGTATAAGGATTTAAAAAGATTCTTATCATTGCAACTGCTATAACTGTTGAAATGAATTGTGGAACGTATGTTACAGCTTGAATTCTGTTTTTTGTTTTTTCCTTGTTTAGTGAATTTAGCATCAATGCCAACAAAACAGGAACTGGTGTATATAACATTAGGTATGTAAGATTTATCCGTAAAGTATTTTTTATGTACATAAAAGCAATTGGCAAAGAAAAAAAGTTGCGAAAATGTTTTAATCCAACAAACGGACTTTTTAGAAAGCCTAAAACAATGTTATAATCTCTAAATGCCATTTGTATTCCGTATAACGGCCAATAATGAAATATTATGTAATACAAGATCATTGGCAAGGCCATTAGATAGAGATCATAATTCTTTATGAGTTCTTTTCTTATTCGACCTTTTGTCTTCATAT
>DAOSDD010000083.1:0-16718 GCA_035362115.1 Clostridiales bacterium
AGCTTCCTATAATACTAAGTTTGCTAATTGCATTTATACCAGCATTTACATCCTCATCATATATTTATGGTGTAACTGAATATGATGCTGAGACAGTAGCAAAAATAATGAAGGATACCGATGTATTTAGCTTGAAATGTAAAGCGTCTATATTAATGGATAGTGATACTGGAACAATTATGATTGAAAATAACAGCCACGAAAAACTTCCTATAGCCAGTATTACGAAAATTATGTCCATGTATCTCATAATGGAAGCTATAGAAAACGGGAAACTGAAATTTGACGATTTTGTCCCTGTATCTGAATATTCATATGGTTTTGGAGGCTCACAGGTGTATCTTAAACCTGGAGAAGAATTTACTGTCCACGAAATGTTAAAGGCAATTGCAATACATTCCGCCAATGATGCTACTGTCGCCATGGCAGAAAAAGTTGCAGGCAGTGAAGAAACTTTTGTAGCTATAATGAATGAAAAAGCGAAGGAACTTGGCCTGAAGGACACCCATTTCCTTGATTGCACAGGCCTTACAAATGAAGGACATTACAGCACTGCATATGATATAGCTGTTTTGTCAAGAGAGTTAATCGCAAAGTATCCCAAGATACTTGATTATACAAAAATATGGCATGACACATTCAGAAATGGTGAATTTTCACTTGACAATACAAATAAACTTGTTAGGCATTATTCGGGTACAGTAGGCTTAAAAACAGGATTTACTTCTATAGCAGGTCATTGTCTTTCAGCAGTAGTTAAAAGAGAAAATTTAACTTTGATTTCTGTTGTACTGGGAGGGCCGGACTCAAATACAAGGTTTGCTGAAACAAGAAAGCTGATGGATTATGGTTTTGCGAACTTTGAGTCAATTGTATTGGAAAATAAAGACACTGAAGCAGGTAATATTGAGGTAAGGAAAGGTATTGAAACAGAAGTAAAGGGAATACTGGCAAGTGATGTAATAGTTTTGCTAAAAAAAGGTACTAAACAAAATATTGAACGTCATGTGAATATTGAACCTTTTATTATTGCTCCGGTAGAAATGGGTCAAAAAGTTGGTGAGATAGTTTATAAGCTGGATGGAAAGGAAATTGCAAGAGTTAACATAATAACTGAAAAGGGTGTTGATAAAGCATCATTCATGAAACTGTTTTTTAGGATGGTTCTTGAATGGTTCGGTATTGGTAAAAACAAATCAGAATAATAATGGAATAATAATTCTGTAGTTTCTTCATTTCTTCTGCTATAATGATTTATATGAATATGAATAAATACTCATTATGATCAGGGAGACAGGCACTCTGATTTATAGTAAATAAAGGAGAGATAAATTTGCTATTGAGATATCCTATAACTATACTGATTTACCTTGTACCGGTAATATTAATATCAATTACTCTTCATGAGCTGTCACATGCATATTGTTCTTACAGATTAGGGGATCCTACTGCAAAAAACATGGGAAGGCTATCTCTAAATCCGTTAAAACACCTTGATATTTTAGGAACATTGATGATTTTAATCTCTGGGTTTGGATGGGCAAAACCAGTACCAATTAACCCCATGTACTATCGTGATAGAAAAAAAGGTTCAATGCTTGTAGCTCTTGCAGGACCTCTATCAAATGTTTTTCTTGCCATAACTTTTTCTTTTCCTATGGCTTTTCTGGGAAGTAAATATGGAAAGATTCCTATTGAGAATATGTTCGATATTAATATGACACTTTTTTACTCTGGTTTTGATTTTAGAGTAATACTTTTTAATTTAAGCCGTTTTTTCTATATGATTAACATAAATCTTGCAGTATTCAATATATTGCCTGTACCACCTCTGGATGGTTCCAAAATACTTTCGGGAATACTTCCTCAGAGACAATACTTTGCCCTTATGCAATATGAAAACTATATAGGAGTAATATTTCTTATTTTAATATTTATTTTTCCAGGATTTCTATATAAAATTATGTTTCCTTTTATATGGCTGTTGGAAACAGCTATAAAGTCTATTGCTGTTCCTGTGTTAAAGTTATTGGCAGGTGTATGGTAATCAGTTAATAGGAAACATACCCCATACAGATAAATAGATTGACAAACATCTGTAATATATCTAAAATAAATTAATACTACTGTGTCAATTTAGGAAGCGATGTCTTCCAGGATAATTTTTGATAGCATCATTCATCAGTGTGATGAGATAGGAGAGTGAAAATATTGAAGAATGACACTATTGTTAGCGGTATGAGACCAACAGGAGCACTGCATCTTGGTAACTACTTCGGGGCTCTTTATAATTGGATAAAATTGCAAAATGATTACAAATGCCTATTTTTTGTTGCCGATTGGCATGCATTAACTACAGGATATGAGGATACATCAGATATTAATAATAATATAACTAGCCTTGTAACAGATTGGCTGAGCGCAGGCCTTGATCCTGATAAATGCTCAATATTTCTGCAGTCTTCTGTCAAAGAGCATGCTGAACTGCATTTGCTTTTATCCATGATAACACCTTTGTCATGGCTTTTCAGATGTCCTACATATAAGGACCAGCTTGCTCAAATAAAGGACAAGAATATTACAAATTATGGATTCCTAGGATACCCGTGCCTTATGTCATCTGATATTTTACTTTATAAAGCAAAATTTGTACCTGTAGGTGAAGATCAACTGCCGCACCTTGAGTTGACCAGGGAAATTGCAAGAAGATTTAATTACCTGTATGGTGAGGTGTTCCCTGAACCTGCACCGAAATTAACCGAGGCAAAGGTGCTGCCGGGTACTGATGGGAGAAAAATGAGTAAAAGCTATGGAAACACCATATCTCTTTCTGACAGTCCCGAAACAGTTAAAAACAAGGTGAGTACAATGATTACGGATCCCGCCAGAATTCGCAAAAATGACCCGGGACATCCGGAGGTATGCACTGTATATGCATTTCATAAGGTATTTAACCCCAATGATATCTCTGAAATAGAAGAACAATGTTGCGGAGGCAAAATAGGCTGTGTCCAATGTAAGAAGAAGCTTGCAAATAGCATGGTAGAATCTCTTGCTCCAATTTACGAAAAAAGGCAGGAAATATTATCAAAACCTGATTATGTAAATGATATCGTTCAAAAGGGAAATAAAGAAGCACGAAGCATTGCTGAAAAAACCATTGAAGAAGTAAGAAGCGTCATGAAGATTGACTGGAATGCAAGCAAATAACCTACAGAAGATAAAAAGATGGTAAAAAGAGGTTAAACCAGTAATATTGAGGGAGTTACAATGATTAGTTCCTTAACAAATGGCTGTAAGATAAAAGTTGGTAATTTTGAAGGCCCTTTTGATCTGTTATTTCATTTAATAGAAAAGAATAAAATAGACATTTATGATATACCAATAGGTGAAATAACAGATCAATATATGGATTATCTTTTTGCCATGCAAAAAATGGACCTGGAACTTGCCAGTGAATTTCTTGTTATGGCTGCTACCTTATTGCACATTAAGTCAAGGGTTCTTCTCCCGCCTGAAAAAGATAAGGAGAAAGAAGAGGAATCAGATCCTAGAGAAGAACTTGTAATAAAGCTTATAGAATATAAGAAATATAAGGAAGTATCATTGCAGCTTCAAAAAAGGGAGACAGAATGGTCCAAATTCTATTATAAGAGCCCTGAAAATATAGAAGCAAAAGATGTCAAACAAAAACTGGATTTAAATTTGGATAACTTCAGGGAAGCATACTTGAATTTAATGAAAAAAAACAGACTCAAAGAAAATAATAGAACTCAGGAAATTCAACAAATATTACAAAAGGATAAGGTATCAATAAAAAGCAAAATAAAGCACATAATGAATATTCTATTAAGCAAAAAGCAATTTGTTTTTACTGATGTATTTCCTTTTAGAGAGAAATCTTTAACTGAAATTGTAACTGCATTTCTAGCACTGCTTGTAGTGGTTAAATCAGGGAAAGCTGCTGTTTACCAAAAGAAACAGTATTCGGATATTATTGTTGAGCATCAGGATTCATAACCCTTGATATGCAAAACAAAGTTTACAACATTGCGTATACAAGCATTAGATACATTGCAAATGAAACTTATACATTACTAATAAACTTGTTGGGAGCGTTCTTCAAATGTATTTGGAAGAAAATAATGATAATAATCCAATAGACAAATATGAGAATATAGATGAAAAAACAAATATGGAAGAAGCAGATAAAATAGAAGGTATAATAGAAGGGCTTCTTTTTGCATCCGGTGTACCGCTGCATAAAGAGAAGATAATGGAATTACTAGATATAGATGAAGGAAAAGTTGTAGATACTCTGGAACGAATGAATATGAAATATGGCAGAAACAGCCGGGGTATTATGATAAGAAAAATAAATGATTGCTATCAATTATGCACGAAACCCCAATACTCTGATTATATTGCCAAACTGGTAGAACCCGGATATAAATCCACATTATCACAAGCTGCCTATGAAACTCTAGCTATTATTGCATATAATAAACCAATAACAAAAGCAGGAATTGAAAAAATAAGAGGAGTAAATTGTGACAGTTCAATTGCGAAACTTCTGGAAGGTAATCTTATCAGGGAGGCAGGGCGCATGGATTCTCCCGGAAGACCCATATTATATGAGACTACAGAAGATTTTTTAAGGTACTTTGGCTTTTCTTCAAATGACGATTTATATTCATTGAAAGGTATTGCTGATTTAAAATAGTATATTCATTTTTGCGAGATCAATTTTGCCCGGAGCTGAATTTAAAGGCTCTAGGCAGTGTAACGTCAGCTTCTGGTAAATATTTCTTCAAAAATTTTAAATGCACACTTCATTTAGCAATAATGTGTAATGTGAATATTATTTGGATATAATAACCTGATGAGGTGTATTTATGCTTTATCCGGTTATTTTTATTTTAGCTGCCATTATTATTAGCTTAATACTATTTATCAAAGTAAATACTAAGTTTGAATGTGTAAAGAAAAGTGAAAATTCAGATTTAGTAATATATTTTTTCATTTTTAACGGAATTATTAAAAAAAAGCATGTTATTCCTATAACTGATATTTATACTATAGGAAATAAAGTTTATGAACTGCTATTAAGTAGATATGGTATATTAAAAGATACAGATAAAGAATATACAAATTTGGAAGAATTATTAAAAGAATATAATTACCTGGATAAAGCTGCAAAATTATTAAGGCTTTTTTTAACAAGCATCCAGAAATATCTGATTGGAGGAAAGGTTCCAGAAATCAAGCTGAAAATTAACATCATCTATGGCACAGATGATGCACTTTGGACAGGTGTTTTAGGAGGTGTTATATGGGCCTTTGCAGGAAATATAGATTCATTATTTTCAAATAAATTTAAACTTACCGAAAGAGAAATATCTATTAAACCCGATTTTACTAAAATAGTACTTGATATAGAAGTTTTATGCATACTAAGTATTAGAGTTGTCCATATTATAATAGCAGGGTTTTTATTCATATTTGAACTAGTTAGTGAAAAAATAAAAAATAAAAGATAGAATAAGGCGGTGTTTTTTATGTTGGAGCATCCTATTGAAGGGCTTATGACAACTGCAATGGAAAGTATAAAAGAAATGGTTGATGTAAATACCATAGTTGGGGATGCTGTTCAAGCTCCGGATGGAACGGTAATAATACCAATATCCAAAGTAAGTTTCGGATTCGCAGCAGGTGGTGGTGAGTATAGCGGTAATAATAAAGGAGGTAAAAAAGATGAAGAAAGGAATGAAGAAGGAAATGCTGAAAACAGTAAATTTCCATTTGCCGGAGGAAGTGGCGCAGGAGTAAGTATTAATCCTGTAGCATTTATGGTTGTAGGAAACGGTCAAATCAAACTACTTCCTGTAAATATTAACTCGTCTGTAGAAAAGATACTGGATTTGATACCTGAATTAATTAACAAGGCTAATGAAAGTGTTAAGAAAAAAATAATAATCAAAAAGGATATAGGCCCAGACAAAGAACATGATGCGGATACTGATAAAAAAGAATAAATTCACATTTTTATGGTTCGACGAAAAATAACGGTATTAACTGCATGTACAAAATGATATAATATATTTTACTTAGTATTTTATATATATTGAAAAGAATTGGTGGGTCAACTATGGATAAAGTAAGGTTGCAAAAGTATATTGCCCATTCCGGTGTTGCATCACGGAGAAAGGCGGAGGAGTTAATAAAACAGGGAAAAGTTGAAGTTAACGGCAGGATAGTATCTGAACCATGGCTAATGATAGGAAATGAGGATAGCGTAAAAGTCAATGGAAAAGTTGTTTCTATTGAAAAGAATCTTATATATATTATGCTTAACAAACCTTTAGGATATGTAACAACCGTTAAGGATCAATTTCACAGAAAAACTGTGCTGGATTTGGTTGTGCATGTTAATGAAAGGATCTATCCTGTCGGGAGATTGGATTATGATACATCAGGTCTTATCTTATTGACCAACGATGGAGATTTTGCATATAAACTGACTCACCCAAGCCATGAGATAAAAAAAGTATATATTGCAGAAGTTAATGGTATTCCGGACAAAGATGATATTAGAAAGTTCGTAGGTGGACTGGAAATTGGCTCCTATAAGACATGGCCTGCAGAAGTTTGTATACAGGAAAAGGGAAAAGATAGATCAACACTGGCAATAACAATTCATGAAGGTAGAAACCGCCAGGTAAAAAAAATGTGTGAAGCCATAGGGCATCCGGTAATTAAATTAAAACGCATAGCAATAGGAAAAGTTAATTTAGGTTCTCTATCTGAAGGTAAATGGAGGCATCTTACAAAAGAAGAAGTTGAGAGCTTTTCTTAGCAATACAAAAATGCAATACAAAAAGGTATTTCCCAGTATTTACCAAGTAAAAGGCACTAAATAAGAAGTGGGAGGTGAGAGAACATAACCTCTCATTCTTTCATGCTTTGCTAATAATAGAAAGTGAGGTTGTGCGTAAATGTCTACAATTAAAAATGCTCTTAATCAATCCCATGATTACATAAAAAACCTGGTGAAATCGGGTGATGTGGTTGTTGATGCTACTGCAGGTAATGGTAACGATACTTTGATGCTTGCAAAACTTGTAGGGGAGAAAGGCAAGGTATATTCCTTCGATATACAGGAAAAAGCCTTGGAAAATACATTGAGAAAATTGATTGATGCAGGGGTTGAGGAAAGAGTAACTGTTATAAAAGCCGATCATCAGTACATGGATACATATATAACTGAAAAAGGACAAACAAAAGCTATAATGTTTAATCTGGGATATCTTCCGGGTGGAGATCATAGTATTTCAACGAAACCTGAAACCACTATTCAGGCAGTTAAAAAAGCAATGGACCTTATCATGCCGGGCGGACTTATTAGTATAGTTGTGTATTATGGCGGTGACAGCGGTTTCAATGAAAAAAACAGTATTATGGAATTTATAAAGACAATAGATCCTAAAAAATATGTTGTAATGAAAACAGAGTTTGTTAATCAAATAAACTGTCCTCCTATACTATTATTTATAGAGAGAATAGATTGAAAGGCTTGAAAGGCTTGAAAGGCTTGAAAACCATTTTCCCTTTCAATCCAGCATGAGTGGTAATTAAATGCACCAATAAATGATTTTTTAATATGCTTGATATTATGATATAACAGGCTTATATTACATAATAACTAAATATTGGCCTGTAAAATTATCTATAAATAACATTTGCATATTATTTTACATTATATTATAATAATTTCATATGCGCTTTGTTAAATAACTATCAAATAGCAACTTGAGATTACATAAAGTAACACTAATAAATTGAATAAGTAAAATAAATTATAAAGTATATAAGGTGGGAAAATTTATGGCAAACAATGACAAAATAAACCGGCTGAGGGAAAAAAGAGAATGCGTTGAACTTGGTGGAGGACAGGAAGCCATAGAAAAGCAGCATCGGGCAGGTAAAAAAACAGCTCGAGAAAGAATAAATCTTCTTCTTGATGAAGGCAGCTTTGTTGAAACTGATGCATTTGTTGAAACCCGCAGTGTGGATTTTGGGATTCAGGGAAAGAAAGCACCGGGAGACGGCGTTGTAACAGGATATGGCACTGTTGATGGACGGCCGGTATTTGTGGCAGCTCAAGACTTTACTGTAATAGGAGGTACCTTGGGAGAGGCAAATGCGAAAAAAATTGTAAAAGTAATGGATATGGCTATTAAAACGGGAGCACCTTTTATTAGCGTTAATGATTCCGGCGGTGCCAGAATTCATGAAGGAATTAATGCTTTAAGTGGATATGGCGATATCTTTTTGAGAAATACTCTGGCGTCAGGTGTTATACCTCAAATATCATTAGTACTGGGACCATGTGCAGGTGGTGCATGTTATTCTCCTGCAATCACAGATTTTATATTTATGGTAGAAGAAAAAGGACAAATGTATATTACTGGTAACCAGGTTGTAAAAGCTGTTACAGGTGAAGATGTCTCACTTGAAGAACTTGGGGGAGCGTTGGTTCACAACTCTGTAAGTGGTGTAGCTCATTTCAAATATCCTTCTGAAGATAGTTGTATAAAAGATCTTAAAAGGCTTTTGAGTTTTCTGCCGGATAACAACATTTCAGGTATACCTTCTTATTCATGCAGCGATGATCTTAACAGGATTTCAGAGGACATGATTGACCTTATTCCTGATGAACCAAACAAACCATATGATATGATGGATGTAATAACAAGAGTTGTTGACAACGGGGATTTCTTCGAAATACATAAGTATTTTGCTCAAAATATTATTGTAGGATTTGCCCGTATAAATGGGAAAACTATAGGCATAGTGGCAAATCAGCCTAAAGTGATGGCCGGCAGTCTGGATATAAACTCATCTGATAAAGCAGCAAGGTTTGTAAGGTTCTGCGATGCATTTAACATTCCGTTATTAACTTTTACGGATGTACCTGCTTTCCTGCCTGGTGTTGGACAAGAACACAATGGAATAATTAGGCATGGAGCGAAATTATTATATGCTTTTGCAGAGGCAACAGTACCAAAGGTTAACGTAATAGTAAGAAAAGCCTATGGCGGAGCTTATATTGCAATGAACAGCAAAACACTTGGGGCGGACATGGTATATGCATGGCCTACAGCTGAAATTGCAGTAATGGGAGCAGAAGGTGCTGCAAATATAATTTTCAGGAAAGAAATTGCCCAGGCGGGAGATCCTATTGCAACGAGAAAAGAAAAGGTGGAAGAGTACAGAGAAAAGTTTTCAAATCCATATGCTGCTGCTGCAAGAGGTTTTGTTGATGACGTAATTGATCCTTCAGCAACCAGACCTATGGTTGCAAGTGCATTTGAAATGCTTGCAGGTAAGCGCGAAAACAGACCTTCCAAGAAGCATGGTAATATACCACTGTAATGTATGCACAGCAGACAGTAATAATTGGTCATATTTTATAATTTGAAACTTTACAATAATTGACAATAGTTCAGGAGGATTTATTATGAAAAAGTTTTTGATAAAAGTTAATGGTTCACAATATGAGGTTGAAGTTGAAGAAATTGGTAAAGGAAATTTTGATGTAGAAGAAATACATGAAGCAGCAAGTACAAGAACTGTTCCAGCAGCTCCAGCTCCTTCACCGGCTCCTGCAGCTCCAAAAGCAGCAGCTCCCGCCGCTCCTGCAAAAAATACAACAAGTGCGGCAGTACCTGCCGGAGCACAAACTATAAGTGCACCTATGCCTGGTGTTATTAATAGTGTAAATGTGAATTCAGGTGATTCTATAAAGAAGGGTGACATTTTACTTATTCTTGAAGCCATGAAAATGGAAAATGAGATTATATCACCTGTAGATGGTACAATAGCATCTGTAAACGTTTCAAAGGGTGCATCGGTAAATGCAGGAGATGTGCTTTTGTCTATAAACAAATAAAATATTTATTGTATAAAGAGACATACAAATATTGTTTTTAAAAGTTAAAAGCACATATATTTTGAAAGGAGTATGTTTAATAATGGCTAAAGTTCAGATAACAGAAACAGTATTAAGAGATGCTCATCAGTCCCTTATAGCTACCAGAATGAAGACAGAAGATATGTTGCCTGTAATAAAAAAGCTGGACCAAGTAGGGTATTTTTCACTGGAATGTTGGGGTGGTGCAACCTTTGATGCATCTTTAAGATTTTTGGATGAAGATCCCTGGGAAAGACTTAGAAAAATAAGAGATGGAGCAAAAAATACCAAGCTTCAAATGCTTCTAAGGGGTCAAAACCTTCTTGGATACAAACATTATGCTGATGATGTTGTGGAATATTTTGTTCAAAAAGCAATAGCAAATGGTATTGACATTATAAGGATATTCGATGCTCTTAATGATGTCAGAAATATAGAAACAGCTATAAAAGCATGTAAAAAAGAAGGAGGACACGCGCAGGCTGCAGTGTCTTATACAATAAGTCCTGTTCATGACCTTGACTATTTTGTAAAAGTAGCTAAAATACTTGTTGATTATGGTGCGGACTCTATCTGCATTAAAGATATGGCAGGCCTCCTTCTTCCATATGCAGCATATGATCTTGTAAAAGCTTTAAAAGAAAATGTTTCAATACCAATACAACTGCATACTCATTACACAAGTGGTGTTGCATCCATGACTTACATTAAAGCAATTGAAGCAGGTGTTGATGTAGTGGACTGTGCAATATCACCTATGGCCATGGGTACATCACAACCTCCTACAGAGCCTCTGGTTGCATCATTAAAGAATACCCCTTATGATACAGGATATGATCTTTCTTTGTTAAGTGAAATTGCTGATTATTTCAAACCTTTAAAAGAGAAATTCGTAGAAAGTAATTTAATGGATATTAAGGTAATGGGAGTTGATGTAAATACACTTAAATACCAGGTTCCGGGTGGTATGCTTTCAAACCTTGTATCACAGCTTAAACAGGCAAATAAAGAAGACAAATTTGATGATGTGCTAAAAGAAATACCAAGGGTCCGCGAAGATTTCGGATATCCGCCGCTTGTAACCCCTACAAGCCAGATAGTAGGAACCCAGGCTGTAATGAATGTTATCAGCGGAGAAAGATATAAAATGGTACCTAAGGAATCAAAAGCTCTTGTAAAAGGAGAGTATGGAAAAACTCCAGCTCCAATTTCAAAGGAAATACAGGATTTAATATTAAAAGGTGAAAAACCGATTACCTGCAGACCTGCAGACCTTATTAAACCTGAACTTGAAAGCATTAAAAGTCAAATGAATGAATACATGGAACGGGAAGAGGATATATTATCCTATGCCTTATTCCCACAGGTTGCAGAAAAGTATTTTAAATACCGTCAGGCACAAAAATATAAGATCGATAGCAATTTAGTAGATTATGAGAATCAAACCCATCCGGTTTAAGCAATTAACCATTGAACAAAAAATTGACGGAATTTGATGAAAGTTGAATAGTTCTGAATTTAAAAAATTTTAAAAATACCCACCTTCTAAAAGGTGGGTTATTTTTAAATAATATAGCCAATTTGCAATATAACAAAGTAGCATGCAATTTAGCAACGAAAATCAAATTAAAGGCTCTAGGCACCGTAACGACAGCCCCTGGTAAATATTTCTTCAAATTTAGAAAATGTACCCGTGCATGTTATATTTCTACAAAAATTAAAAATGCACCCAAAAATAAAAATAAGTATTTGGTTTATCTCTGAAAAATGGTAAAATAAAAATATACTAAACTATACTAAAGATGGGGCGGGGAGTAGGATTGAATAAGAAATCTTATGATTTACTTAAAGAAATACAGGACAAATACAGGGAATTTAGTAAGGGCCAAAGAGCTATTGCCGAATACATTATAAATAATTATGACAAAGCGGCTTTTATGACGGCTTCCAAACTTGGTGAAGTAGTAAATGTAAGTGAATCAACAGTAGTAAGATTTGCTGTTAAATTGGGATTTGAAGGCTATCCCGAACTTCAAAAAATGCTGCAGGATCTTATTAAAAGCAAATTGACTTCTGTTCAAAGGATAGCTGTATCTTCAAGCAGAATAGATTCAGAAAATATCTTAAAAAGTGTTCTGCAATCTGACATGGATAAATTAAAAATTACTCTTGATAATATTGATCAGGAAGAATTTAATAATGTAGTCCAGTGTATACTAAATGCTAGAAAAATATATATTTTAGGAGTTAGAAGCTCAGCTGCTCTTGCTAGTTTTTTAGGATTTTATTTCAACTTGATATTTGATAATGTGAGATTAGTCCATACAACCAGTGTAAGTGAAATGTTCGAACAAATAGTCAGAGCTTCTGAAGGAGATGTGGTTATAGGAATAAGTTTCCCAAGATATTCCAAACGAACAATTAAAGCTATGCAGTTTGCTAAGGATAAAGGTTGTAAAGTAATAGCAATAACTGACAGCAAAAAATCTCCCATATCCGAATATGCAGATTATTCACTTATTGCTAGAAGTGATATGGCTTCTTTTGTAGACTCACTGGTTGCACCATTAAGCGTTATTAATGCACTCATTGTAGCAGTAGGAATGAAAAAAGAACGTGATGTATATGATATATTTGAAAAATTGGAAACAATATGGGATGAATACCAGGTATACGAAAAATACGATGATATTGATATTACCCCTTTTGATTAAGTTATGGCAAATCGCAGCTAAGCTGCAAGCCTTCGAAGCATGAAAATCGCTGCGATAAATTAAGGTACAATATTTCCTCAAAAAGTGCCATGAAGTGCCATGTAAGGCTTACGCAACATAGCTTAGTGCGTAATAGCTTGTATTTTTATTAACTTTTTGATGAAAATAGCGTATAAAGGAGTGTGCATTTTACCATTGAAAAAAAGAGTTGCTGTTATTGGCGGAGGTCCGGCGGGCTTAATGGCAGCCAGTAAAGCAGGTGAAAGAGGACTGGATACTGTTGTTTTTGAAAAAAATAAAGTTCTTTGCAAAAAGTTAATGATAACAGGTAAAGGAAGATGCAATATAACAAATAATACGGATGTAGAAGGTTTAATTGAAAATGTCCCTGGTAACGGCCATTTTTTATACTCCTCATTTTATACATTTTCTAATGCAGATATAATTGATTTTTTTGAAAAACATGGTTTAAAAACCAAGGTTGAACGGGGAGGAAGAGTTTTCCCTGTTTCTGATGATGCTAAGGAAGTTGCTGATGTTCTTATAGAATATGCAAAAAGAAATAATGTAAAAATTATGCTTGAATCTTCACTTAAAGAAATTGTTGTAAATAATAATTCTATAAAAGGTGTATTAATGGATAATGGCAGAATGTATGATTGTGAATCTGTCATTTTAGCTACTGGTGGAGCATCATACCCTCGAACAGGTTCTACAGGGGATGGATATGTGATTGCAAAAAAAATTGGACATAGAATAATTGATCCCAGACCTTCCCTGGTACCCCTTGAAACTGAAGAACCATGGGTAAAAGAATTACAAGGCCTTACACTGAAAAACGTTTCAGTTACTTTTAAAGATATAAATGGGAAAAAACTATACTCTGATTTCGGCGAAATGCTTTTTACACATTTTGGAGTTTCAGGTCCATTAATATTAAGCGGAAGCAGACATCTAATTGATACTCATATAAAAGGCAGTAAACTGGTTATAGATTTGAAACCTGCTTTATCTGAAGCAAAACTATATGAACGAATAGGTAGGGATTTTGAGAATTACTCAAGAAAAATGTTTAAAAATGCTTTGGATGATTTATTGCCTGGGAAATTAATACCAATAATTATTATGCTTTCCAATATACATCCCGAAAAACCTGTTAATCAAATAACAAGGGACGAGAGAAGAGGTTTAACATTACTGTTAAAAAACATTGTTATTACTATTAAAGGTACAAGACCAATTAATGAAGCAATAATAACTTCAGGTGGAGTAGCAATAAATGAGATTGATCCTTCTACTATGGAATCAAAAATAATAAAAGGACTCTATTTTGCAGGTGAAGTAATCGATGTAGATGGTTATACAGGTGGTTTTAACCTTACCATTGCTTTTTCTACCGGATATTTAGCCGGACTAAACTGTTAAGATAACAACAAAGAAAGTAGGAGTTTACATAATGAAATATAAGAGTTATAAAATTATTAGTAAACCTGTGAAAAAACAAAAGGGTAGTTCTTTTAGAAGCATTCTTCTTGGAATAAATGTCGAGAGGTTTCTTATAGTTTCATTTTTTGTCCTTTTTTCATTGCTGATATTTACCCAAGCCATACTTGCAACCACAGGAATTGGAAAGGGATTGGCTGCAAATAGTAACTTTGAAGGATTTCCTCTTCAGAAAGAAGAATTTTTGTATAATGAGGGGGAATTAGTATTGAAATTAGTACCCATTTATGGACAGCAAGGAGAAGATGCTAAAATATTAGTAAATGGAGAAGAAGTTGGTAATTTCGCGGATTATGAGTACGCTTTAAAGCTTATAAATGGAGATGTAATCGAAATAGATGCAAACTGCATTAGCGATTACGTAGATGTTATGGTTAAATCTAAAAGCTCCAATATAAAATTAGACAACTTAGACAAAAAATATAGGTTAAGATCTGAAGTAAAAAAAATAATTAAAGTAAAAATAGATTAATTTGTTGTTTTTAGATTCTTAATCTTATATAATAAGAACTGTTATATAAAAATAACGAAAAAGTTATGTTATTGTTGCAGGTATGATTCCTTATAATACTAATAAAGGATGTATAATAATTTAATGGATAACTATTTAAAACAATATGGTAGTAAAGAAATAGCTACAGCAGCTATAAAAATTGCCTTAACTGCAGACAGACGCGATGAAAAAATATTACAACAGGAATTTAGCAAAAGTGGTATATTAACTGCAGCGGTCGATTATGGAGGAGAATTTATTTCATCTGTGATGAAAATTGTTGAAAGAGCTGTAGTTTCCTCAAAAAGAGAAGGAGTCATAGGTGATAGTCATGCTGAAGAAGGCGCAGTCGCAGGTGCCACAAGAGAAGCATTATCGCAAATAATGCCTAAAGCCATTGGTTTGAATGTTGGTGGGAAAATAGGTATTGCAAGATATAATGACCACATTAGTGTGGCGATTTTCTTTGGGATTGGATTATTGCACTTGAATGAAGTTGCCATAGGACTAGGGCATCGTGTAGTATAAGCAAGGCAATTAATATGTATAGTGTTGTATGAGCATATAAAGCAGTATAACAGTATTGTAAAACCAATATACTAAAAGGAGGAATAGCTTTGTCTGTTAGGGCTGTAAGAGGTGCTGTAACAGTTGATAACAATTCGTCTGAAGATGTAATGAATGAAACTATTAAGTTATTAAGCAGGATGATAGATGATAACGTCATCAATAAAGATGATATTATTAGTATAATATTCTCAACTACTCATGATATTAATGCGGCTTTTCCGGCAGCAGCAGCCAGAAAAATGGGATGGACAGACATTCCCCTGATGTGTACTAATGAAATGGATGTACCTGGAAGTCTTCCAAAATGTATTAGAATTTTAATGCATATAAACTCTGATAAAACGAATGCACAATTAAGGCATATATACATGAAGGATGCCAGAAAATTACGTCCTGATTTAACTTAAATAATAAGTTATTAATAGATCAAAATAGACGCATATTATTTTTATAAAGAAATTGTAGGAGGAAGCATTTAAAAATTATTAACATTTGATATATTGCTGGAGGTTTATATATAATGATTAATATAGCTATAGACGGACCTGCAGGAGCTGGAAAAAGTACTATCGCCAAAGCAGTTTCAAAAAGACTGGATATAATATATCTCGATACAGGAGCAATGTATAGGACTGTAGCTTTTAAGGCAATTAAAGAGGGCATTGGCTGTCTTGAACGCGGAAAATTATCCGAAATAGTAAGCAATATAAACATGAAAATAGAATTTTTAGATAATGAGCAGTGTATGATTTTGGATAATGAGGATGTAACTGAACTCATAAGGACACCGGAAATTTCAATTGGTGCTTCAAACGTGGCTGTAATACCTGAAGTAAGAATAAAGATGGTCGAATTGCAGAGAAAATTTGCCTCGGAAAATGATGTTGTGATGGAAGGAAGAGATATTGGAACATATGTACTACCTGATGCAACAGTAAAGATTTTTTTGACTGCTTCCATAGAAGAACGTGCAGCAAGGAGATATAAGCAGTTGGTTGATAAAGGTGATCCTAAAATATCTTTAGATGGAGTAATAAAAGATATTGAGTTTAGAGATAAAAATGACAGCAGCAGAAATTTTGCTCCCCTTATTAAAGCAAAGGATGCAATTGAAATCGACACTACATTTTTATCAATTGAACAGGTAGTAGACAAAATAATTCAAAATGTCAGGGAATCTATTAATTATTAAAATAAACACATAAGGATAAAGAATTAATAAAGGAAATTAATATGGCGGAATTTGTTAAATTTCTTTCAAGGATAATATTTAAAATATTTTATAAATTTGAGTTGAAAGGTATTGAAAATGTGCCTGCAGAAGGTCCGGCAATACTTTGTTCTAACCATCCGGGTACTCTGGATATGTTCTTCATTGGATGCAAATTAAAAAGACTTGTGCACTATATGGCAAAAGAAGAACTTTTTAAAAACCCCTTTTTAGCATTTATTTTGCCAAAACTCG